>JAGNRR010000027.1 GCA_017988595.1 Chitinophagaceae bacterium | reverse complement strand
TATAATCTACATATTGAACTTGCTTATTTATATTATTTATTAATTTTTGGCGAGAATTTAATTTTTTCTGAAGAATACTAAGTTCATCTAAAGTTACGGTTTTATCTTTTTTAAGTTGATTTAGCAAGGTTTCAGTTTGCTGAATTTCTTGCAATAAATTGTTTCTTTGTTTTTCTAAAATCTCTCTGCTATTGGCATTAGAAGTTTTTGAAGATACTGCTTTTTTAGTTGTTGCAGGTGTTTTTTTTACAGTTGAAGTCGTTTTTTTGGGTGTTGTTGTATTTTTCTTTGCTTGCGCAAAAGTCAATTGCATAAATGCAATTAATAAAATTGTTGTTACAGCAATTTTTTTAGAAAAATCAAACATGACTACAAATATAGAATTTTGGATTTTAGTAAATGCAAAAAAAAACCTAAAAGATACTTTTTTAATAATTTACTACCTGTTCTTCTATTTCATTTGGCAATGTCCTAAATTCATATTGCTGATTGCGCAATTGTGCTTCAAAACCAGCTTCTTCAATTGCTTTTTGAATTGTTTTGTAAGTAAATCTGTGTGGAGCACCTGCAGCACTCACTACATTTTCCTCAATCATTATACTTCCAAAATCATTTGCACCCGCATAAAGACAAGCTTGCGCAGTTTCTTTTCCTACAGTGAGCCAACTTGCTTGTATATTTTTAATATTTGGCAACATTATTCTTGAAATAGAAATCATTCGTAAATATTCTTCGCTAGTAATATTGTTTTTTGTGCCTCTTATTCGATGTAATAAGGTGCCTACATCTTGAAAAGTCCAAGGAATAAATGCTAAAAAGCCTTTGGCATTTTCAGGTTTTTCGCTTTGCACTTCTCTTATTAAAACCAAATGTTCCATCCGCTCTTCCAACGTTTCAACGTGACCAAACATCATTGTAGCACTTGTAGTGATATTTAATTGATGACACGCTCTCATAATATCGAGCCATTCTTTTGCACCACATTTTCCTTTTGAAATTAATCGTCGCACTCTGTCTGTTAATATTTCAGCACCTGCTCCTGGCAATGAATCCATCCCACTTTCTTGTAATGCTTTTAAAACTTCTGTATGAGTACTTTTTTCAAGTTTTGTAATATGCGCTATTTCTGGCGGTCCAAGTGCATGAAGTTTTATTGCTGGATAAAGTTTTTTTAATTCAGAAAATAAATCAGTGTAAAATTTCAACCCCAATTCTGGGTGATGACCACCTTGAAGTAAAAGTTGATCACCACCATATTTTATGGTTTCTTCTATTTTTTGCTTGTACGTTTCAATATCTGTAATGTAGGCATCTGGACTTCCTGGTACTCTAAAAAAATTACAAAATTTGCAATTTGCTGTACAAACATTTGTAGTGTTTACATTTCTATCAATTTGCCATGTTACTTTGTTGTAAGGCACTTGAATTTTTCTAAGTTCGTTTGCTATAAACATTAAATTGCTTAAAGGGGCATTTTTAAATAAAAACAGTCCTTCTTCTGCGGAAAGAAATTCAAAGTTTAGGGCTTTATTATAAAGTTGGTCTAATTTCACGGTTGCAAATATACTGATTCTATAGTTTGCTTGTAATTTCTTCACTCATTGGTTTTGTTGCAGGCGGAAAAATGGCAATCAAGTTTCCATTTTCATCAATTAAATATTTTTGAAAATTCCATTTTACCTCATTATCACTAAATTTATTATATCTTTTTTGAGTCAACCAAATATACAAAGGATGAATTTTTTTACCTTTTACTGATATTTTTTCGGTCATTAAAAAGCTTACACCATAGTTTTTTTCGCAAAAACTAGCAATATCTTTATTGTTTCCAGGTTCTTGAAAAAGAAAATTATTAGCAGGCAAACCTATTACCACTAATTTGTCTTTATATTTCAAATTTAACTCTTCTAATTCCTTATATTGAGGTGTATAACCACATTTTGAAGCTGTATTTACAAGCAATATTTTCTTTCCTTTAAACTTTTTTAAATCAATTTTTTCACCATCAATTGATGTAAGTTGAATCTCGTAAATGCATTTGTTTTGGGCATTTAATGATTGTTTTGGAAATAAAAAAGAGAACATAAAAAGGAGAATTAATAATGAAGTTATAAACAGCTTGTGAATAATTGGCATGGATTTTGTTTCTGTAAAAATAAATCTATTTAATATGAAAAAGAACATTTTACTACCAACTTTATTATTATTCCTATCTATAGGATGTTTTCAAAATCTATTTGCCCAAAATTATATATCAATTGGTATAAATTCTGGAACTTATGGCGCAAATGCTATTAATATAGGATACGAAGCAGGACAATACAATACTAGCACACATGTTACAAACATTGGTTTGAGAGCAGGAAAAGTAAATCAAGGAAATTTCAATACAAATATTGGTTATGAAGCTGGTATTTTAAATACTACAGGACATGCCAATACATTTGTTGGTTTTCGTACAGCATACAAAAATATTTCTGGATTTCAAAATGCTTTTTTTGGTAAAGACGCAGGATTTAATAACACATCTGGAAATTCAAATACCTTTGTTGGCTATCGATCAGGATTTAATGGAACTACAGCTTCTGGAAATACAATGATTGGACATACTGCAGGATTATCTACTACAATTGGTGAATACAATACATTTGTAGGATTTTCAACAGGATTGTTTAATACAATTGGAGGAGCAAATACAGCTTTAGGCGTTTTTGCAATGCAAAAAAATGTAAGTGGTAGTGATAATGTAATCATTGGTAATAACTCAGGAGAAAATATGACAAGTGGGTTTGGCAACACATTTGTAGGTAGAAGCTCAGGAAATAGTAATATCTCAGGAAGCTTTAATGTATTTTTAGGAAATAATGCTGGAGCTAATGAAACAGGTAATCATAAACTTTATATATCAAATTCTAATACAAGTTCTCCATTAATTTATGGCGATTTTAATACACAAAGATTAACATTTAATGGCAAGGTATCAATAGGAACTCAAAATTTTCCAAGCATTATAAGTGGTGTTGATTTAAGTGCTTATAAACTTTATGTTCAAGGTGGAATTTTAGCTGAGGAGGTGAGAGTAAGAACAGGATGGGCTGATTACGTTTTTGAAGAAAATTATAAACTAATGCCATTGAAAGATGTTGAGGAGTTTATAAATATTAATAATCATTTACCAAATGTACCTAGTGCAAACGAAGTAGAAACCCAAGGGTTAGGATTGGGAGAAATTTCTAAAGTTCAACAAGAAAAAATTGAAGAACTAACACTTTATATTATTGAATTAAATAAAGAATTAGAAAGTCAAAAACAAAAATTTAATGAGTTAGCAGAACTAGTGAAAACTAATTTATCTAAATAATCCTTTAAAAAATAAGACTATGAAACACTGTATTATATACTTTATGGGAATGCTATCGTTGTTATTTTCCAACAATTTATTTTCTCAGAATATCGAAGAAAAAATTAAATTAAATCAACAGGTAAATGTTAATGCCTTAAACAAAATTAAAACCGACGCAGACAAAAGATTGCAACGAATGAATGAAATAAAATCTGAAAAAAATTGGGAAGAATATAAAATAGGGCAAGACGGTAAAAGCTACTTTCTATTTGACATAACAGAAAATGAAGAACCAATTTATGTAACTAGTTTAGATAGTGGAAGTGTGCGAACAGCAAATGCAAATCCATTATACATTGGTGGAAGTTTAGGAATTAATATTGAAGGACAAGGGATGGTGGCAGGAGTTTGGGAAGTTGGTACAGCAGCAAATAATGAACATCCATTGCCAACTCACAGCAGTTTCATTACAAACAGTTTAAGTAGAGTAATGAATATGGATAGCGTAAACACAGCTTTGCCATATGCAGGACATTCTACATCAGTTTGTGGTGTATTATTAGCAGACAAAACTATTATGAATGGAAGACCTAAAGGAATTGCGCCACAAGCTAGTGCTTATGCTTTTAATCTTACAAATATGCAAAGCGAATTAAATATGATGTTGCAAGCGCCTTATAATTTATTAGTTTCAAATCATTCCTACGGGCAAGCAAGTTTTAACAATAGCTATAATTCTTCGTATTTTGATTCTTATACAATAAATGCTCCAAATCATTTATTTGTAATTGCAAATGGTAACAGTTGGTTGAATTATTTTTCTGGTTCAAAAAATAGCATTTCTGTTGGAATGTGTAATCAAGTAATTAACTATACAGGACCTGCAAGTGTATCACATCCTGGAGATAATAATCCAGCATTAATTTTTCAAACTCCTGATTTTAGAATTAAACCAGATTTAGTAGCTAAAAGTCAAAATGTTTATGCACCCAATGCAAATGGAATAAACTCATATTCTGGTAGTATTTCTGGAACTTCTTTTGCTGCGCCGGTGGTTACAGGAGGAGTATTGCTTTTACAACAATTATATAAAGATTACCACCCAGATTTTATGAGAAGCTCTACAGTAAAAGCGTTAATGCTTCATACAACAAGAGAAGCTGGAACAATAGGACCTGATTTAAAATACGGTTTTGGATTATTAAATTTAGAAGGAGCCGCAAATGTGATTATAAACGATGGACTCTCAACTACTATTTTAGAAGAAACATTATTGAATAATACAACATTTGTAAAAGAAGTAGATGCAGCTTCAAATCAAGCTCTTGAAGCTACTATTTCATGGTTAGATCCTGTAAATGTAAATGTAAATGGAATTCACTTAATAAATGATTTAGATATAAGAGTTACAAGTGCTTCGGGCATTGAATTACCTTGGGGATTAGACACTTTAAATCCGCTAGGTGCTGCTATTAAATTAGATAATATCAGGGATAATGTTGAAAAAATTCAAATTATGAATCCTGTTCCAAATCAAACTTATACCATTACAGTTTCACACAAAGGAACACTGCAAGGTGGAGAACAAAAATTTTCATTAATCATTTCGGGTATTTCAAGCTGCAATACTAACCCAAACATCATTATTACTGCACCTGTAAATATAAATCAAACTGTAAGTGAATTTGCATCTCAACAAGTAATTGCATCCAATACAATTGCTGCCTATTCTAGTGCAAAATATTATAGTGAAAATGAAGTATTATTGACTAATAATTTTAATGGATTAGCAAATTCTACTTTCGATGCAGTTATAGAAGGTTGCAATATTGCTAATAAATACCCTGAATACAATCCAATAAACAGAAATGTTTTAGTTTTTGAACAAAACGAAAATAATATTAAAGCCATAGAACAAAAACTAATCCACGAACCAAAAATATTTCCAAATCCATCTAATGGAATGTTTACAATCGATTTAAATGGACTTGAATATGCAGACTACGAAGTTAGAAACACACAAGGACAAGTTATACAAAAAGGTACTATGGATAAATTAGTTAATAATGAAATTAATTTATCTGCTAATTCAAATGGCATCTATTTTTTAATTATGAATAGCAATGAAGGTATTGTAACGCAAAAATTGATAAAACAATAAATCGACTTATACAATCTGATCCATTGCTCTAAGCCAGCGTTCTGGAATTTCATTATTGCATGCACTTAAATAATCTTGATAAGTGCATGCAATATATATTTTATTGGGCAATTGCATCCACCACCGATTTGTTTTTTTGCTTTTCAAAAAATAAGTTTCCACATCGGTAAAAGAAATATGATACTCCAGATAATTTTCTTTTTCCTCAAACGGCGCTTCTTTTTTTAATAATTGAACACCATCGATATAATACCATATCATTTGCGAAATTAATTTTGCTGTTATATTTTCGGTATCAAACTCCGATTGATATCCATAAATACCAAGAGATTTCATTTCATCACTCAAGCCAGCATACCTTGTAATTTTGCACATTTCATCGCCATAAAAACCATTAGGCGAACCAGTTTTATTTGCTGGCGCATCACTATATCTAATGGCATTAATATCAATACTTGCAATCTTTGATTGACGCAATTGCGGTTCAATTTGCTCTATATCTTCTCTTGCTTTACCAACACGCACACAATCAAAATGTAATCTATCTAGCGTTTCAATCACATTAGGATTTACATAATACGATTGAAATCCAAACAATGAAAAATGACGAATAAAATTTGGCGTAGATGTCAATGCCTCCATCAAATAACTATCATAATGCAAATTTTCTTTTTGATCAATATCAACTAACATGTCCACAATCGAAAAATCAATAATTTCTTTTTTAGATTTATATACTTCATATTGCTGTAATGTTAAATCATGAGAGCCTCCTAAAATCAACACTCGTTTTCCTAAACGCTCCAACTCTATCAATACTATTTTCAATGCAGAGCGAGTATCCTCAAGCGTATTTCCCTCAATTATATTTCCCAAATCCGCAATTTTTATATCATAATGCCAATAAAAAAGTTTGTACAACTCTTCCCTAATTTTATCTGGTCCATCATTATAAGATGCATTTCTATTTTGGCTTCTAAATTCACCACAACCAATAATCACAACATCAGCTTCATCGATATCTATATTATTTTCATGAATTATAGAAATTTTGCTTCCAATTTGTTGCTCTTTCCAATCATAATCCAATATTTCTTTGATATGTACTGGCGATAAATAATTAAATATTTCCTTGTAATTGTTCATAGAATTTTATTATAAAATGCTAAGATATATTCAATAAAATAAAGAATTAATTATTTTCTCTTTCAATTTCTACCAAATTCTCATCCAAACCTACCAAATTCTAACCAGCAGGTTTTCATTGAAAATAACTCACTTACATTTGTACTCAAGAAAAAGTTGTTTTTAATCAAATCAACCTTTCTTAACACTTATTAGGAGTAGTGAATTAATAAGTAGTGTTTTTTTTCATTAATAGCGAAAAACCATCAAGCAAAACTTGATGGTTTTTTGTTTTAGCAAAAATCTCTTGTACCTTTGCCTCTCAATTTTTTTAAAAAATCAACTATGTTATCTACAAACAATGTTTCTTTAGCCTACGGCAAACGTGTACTTTTCGATGAAGTTTCTATAAATTTTGTCAAAGGAAATTGCTATGGAATAATTGGCGCTAATGGCGCAGGCAAAAGTACTTTTCTGAAAATTTTAAGTGGCGATATTGACCCCAACAAAGGAAATGTAAGTATCGGAAAAGGAGAACGCTTAAGCTTCTTAAAACAAAACCACTTTGAATATAACGAATGTACTGTTCTTAACACAGTGATGATGGGCAACAAAACGCTTTGGAATATTCAGCTCGAAAAAGATGCACTTTATATGAAAGAAGATTTTTCGGAAGAAGATGGCATTAAAGCAGGAGAATTAGAAGCCGAATTTGGCGAAATGGGCGGATACACTATGGAAAGCGAAGCTGCTCAGTTATTAAACAATCTTGGCGTAGAAGAAACTTATCATCAATCACTGATGAAAGATATGACAAACACCATCAAAGTTCGTACACTCCTAGCTCAAGCATTGCTTGGAAATCCAGATGTGCTATTACTAGATGAACCTACAAATGATATTGACATAGAAACGATACGTTGGCTCGAAAATTTTCTTGCAGATTTCGAAAACACCGCAATTGTAGTAAGTCATGATAGGCATTTTTTAGATACTGTTTGTACTCATGTTGCCGATGTTGATAAAGGAAAAATTGCTATTTACACTGGAAATTATACATTCTGGTATGAAAGTTCGCAATTAGCAGCAAGACAATTAAGCGATAAAAACAAAAAGAATGAAGAAAAACGAAAAGATTTATTAGACTTCATTGCTCGATTTAGTGCAAATGCAAGTAAGAGCAAACAAGCTACTTCTCGTAAAAAAGCATTAGAAAAATTAGTTATTGAAGATATCAAACCAAGTAACCGTAAATATCCTGGAATTATTTTCCAACCTCAACGTTCAGTAGGAAATGATATTTTAAGTGTTACAGGATTGAGTAAATATTTTGAAGGTAAAACACTTTTCAAAAACGTAAGTTTTGATTTAGGGAAAACAGATAAAGTGCTTTTTGTAGGTAAAGACCAATTAGCCATTTCTACATTTTTTGATATTATAAATGAAGAGAAAAAAGCCGATGAAGGCACTTTTCAATGGGGAACAACGATTACAAAAGCCTATTTACCAGTAAACAACGAAGAGTTTTTCTTAGGAAAAGATAATTTAATGGATTGGCTTCGCCAATATGTTCCTGAATATATTGAAGATGCTGATGAGGATTTCCTACGTGGATTTTTAGGAAAAATGTTATTTAGTGGCGATGATTTAAAGAAAATCACCAATGTATTAAGTGGAGGAGAAAAAGTAAGATGTATGCTAAGTAAAATGATGTTACAAAATCCTAATGCAATTATTTTAGATGAGCCTACAGCACATCTTGACCTAGAAAGTATTACGGCTTTTAATAATGGCGCTGTAGATTTCCCAGGCGTGGTGCTTTTATCAACTCACGATTTAACTTTTGCTAATACAACTTGTAATAGAGTTATCGAATTTTTAGAAGATGGTGTTCGTGATTTTATTGGAAATTACGAAGAGTTTCTTGAAAAGAAAAAAGGAGAATTAAAAGCTATTTAATTTAATCCCAATTCCTTTCTTTGTTTATCGTCTATTATTGATGGAGCATCTAGCATTACATCTCTACCTGCATTATTTTTTGGAAAAGCTATAAAATCTCTTATACTATCACTTCCGCCCAAAATTGCACAAAGTCTGTCAAAACCCAATGCAATTCCTCCATGCGGTGGAGTTCCGTATTTAAATGCTTGTAATAGAAATCCAAATTTTTCATTCGCTTCTTCTTTATTCATGCCTAAGGCTTCAAACATTATTTCTTGTATTTCAGCTTTATGAATACGAATTGAACCACCTCCAATTTCTTGTCCATTCATTACTAAATCGTATGCGTTAGCTTTTATTTCACCATATTTAGAGTTGTCTTTCATCCATTCTAAATGTTCAGGTTTAGGCGATGTAAACGGGTGATGTTTTGCTATCCAAGAATTATTTTCATCATCATGTTCAAATAATGGAAAATCTAAAACCCATAGAGGTTTAAATTCAAAAGGATTTCTCAGTCCAAGTCTATTACCCATTTCCAATCTTAATTCGCTCATTGCTTTTCGAGTTTTTTCTTCATTTCCGCACAATATCCAAATCATATCTCCTGTTTTTGCTGCGCAATGTGAAGCAATAGATTTTAATTTTTCTTCATCAAAAAATTTATCTACACTGCTTTTAAAACTTCCATCAACATTACATTTTATATACATCAATCCATTCATGCCGATTTGTGGACGTTTTACCCAATCTGTCAATTCATCTATTTGTTTTCGAGAATATTCGGAACAGTTTTCAGCAGCAATAGCAATTACGGTTTCGGCATTATCAAAAATGGCAAACCCTGTTTCAGGTTTATTTTTTCCAAAAGGCAATGTTTTAATTTTCATATCAAAACGTATATCCGGCTTGTCATTTCCATAATTTTCCATTGCTTCATCGTAAGTAATTCTTGGAAAATTTTCTTCAAAGGAAATACCTTTCACTTCGTGAAGCACATGTTTGAGAAGGGCTTCAAAATTATTTAAGATATCTTCCTGTTCTACAAAACTCATTTCACAATCTATTTGAGTAAACTCGGGTTGTCTATCAGCTCTCAAATCTTCGTCTCTAAAACATTTTACGATTTGATAATATCTATCAAAACCACCAACCATCAATAATTGTTTAAAAAGCTGTGGAGATTGAGGTAGCGCATAAAATTGTTTTTCGTGCATTCGACTAGGCACAACAAAATCTCTTGCTCCTTCTGGAGTACTTTTTATTAAAAAAGGGGTTTCCACTTCCATAAAATTTTTCGATGCCAAAAAATTTCTTACCGCAAGACTTACTTTATTTCGTAGCAATAAATTATTTTTTATAGGTTCTCTTCTCAAGTCTAAATAACGAAACTTCATACGCAATTCTTCACCGCCATCGGTTTCTTCTTCTATCGTAAAAGGTGGAGTTTCAGAAGCATTGAGCACTTTAATTTCTAACACTTCTATTTCTATTTCACCAGTAGGAATCGCTAAATTTTTATTGCTTCGCTCAATAACTTTTCCTTTTGCCAATACAACAAATTCTCTGCCTAAGCTTTCGTTATCAAGATTTTTTGTAAGTTCTTCATTCAAAAAAAGTTGAGTAATACCATATCGATCACGTAAATCTATAAACGTAATGCTACCAAATTTTCTAATGGTTTTTACCCATCCACAAAGCTCGGTTTCGTTTCCA
Source organism: Chitinophagaceae bacterium (assembly GCA_017988595.1). Lineage (GTDB taxonomy): Bacteria > Bacteroidota > Bacteroidia > Chitinophagales > Chitinophagaceae > JAGNRR01. Next base: position 3,460 of record JAGNRR010000027.1, on the reverse strand, counting down.
ACATGATTTATATTCAATTCGCCGCAAGTATGACTTCTATACATAATTTATTTTTTTCAAGCCACAAAGATACTTAAATCAAGCGCAGAAAATAAATTTTGAATGAAGCAAAAAAAAATGTTTCAATTAATCTTGAAACATCTTTATAAATTTATTTGAACTAAAAGCTTAATCGATTTGGTATCGGTTTTGACGAATGTTTAAGCCAATTCCTGTCATAAACATAAAATGTGTTTGGCTAAATCTTTTGCCATTATAGGGCACATTTCTATCCACTTGATATTCATTTCTAAGCATATTTACACCTATTCTCCAACGTACAAAATTGCCCAATCGAAATGATCCATAAGCTTCAGACATTAATGTTCCAAAACCATGTTTAAACGGATTTCCTGTTGTGACATTGAATGCATAAGGCTCTGTATTATATGTTACGGTTGTGGTTGGCAAAATTTGTTCATAAGATTTAAAATAACCATCTTTTGTACCACCAAAGTTTACGCCACCCAAATCTGTTGTGAAAAATAAATCTGCACCAGGTTTAATATTAAAATGAAATACAAAATATCCGTTTAATGTTGATGTTTGTACTTTTTCAAAATACATAGAATCTGCACCACCTGGGTTTAATGCTATTAGCTCAAGGCTAGCTGTTTCATAATATCTTTTTTTAGTAAAAAATACATTTCCTCTTAAACCAAAGCCAAAATTAAATCGTTGAGATCTTGCTCTTCCAATACCCCAAGTGTATAAAATATTTGCTCCTCCACCATAATGTGCATTGCCATAATATCCCAAATTGCTTACTATACCTACTTCGGAAGTTTTTCTTTTAATCATTTTTCGCATATATTGACTCTGACTGGGTAGTGCAAAACCAAAAAATAAAGCAATCAAAAATAATTTTTTCAACATATCAGTTTTTTATAAAGTTTAAAAATACGTTTTCCATTAAATATTTACAACAATTTAGCGAAAGACTTTTTTAATAAATTCAAATTTGTTTATTTTATAATTTCATGAATGTCATTAATTATTTTTTGTGCAATGTTATTTGCTGTAGTTTCTGAATGACTTTCTGCATAAATTCTTATTATAGGTTCGGTATTTGAAGTGCGCAAATGCACCCATTCTTTATCAAATATTATTTTCAATCCATCGATTGTAAGCATTTCTTGATTTTTATAAATTTCTTTTATCTTTTCAAAAATTTTAGGCACATCGATATCTGCAGTTAAGTTTATCTTGTTTTTAGATATAAAATAATTAGGATAGCTTTTTCTTAAAAGTGAAATTGGCTTGCCAAATTTTGCCAAATGGCTAAGAAATAAAGCTATGCCTATTAAAGCATCTCGACCATAATGCAATTCAGGAATAATAATTCCGCCATTTCCTTCGCCACCAATAATGGCATTAGTTTCTTTCATTAATTTCACCACATTTACTTCTCCCACTGCACTTGCTGCATAACTTCCGCCATGTTTTTCGGTTACATCTTGCAATGCTCTTGTGGATGATAAATTAGAAACAGTATTTCCTTTTTTATGTTGTAAATAATAATCTGCTATAGCTACTAACGTATATTCTTCTCCAAACATTGATCCATCTTCATTTACAAAACAAAGCCGATCTACATCAGGATCAACAACAATGCCCAAATCGGCATTTAACTTCACCACTCTACTTGATATTTCAGATAAATGTTCGGGCAATGGCTCTGGGTTGTGTGCAAAAACACCATTTATTTCAGCATTTAAAACATCAATTGTTTTTACCCCAAGTGCGTTTAAAAGTGCTGGAATATAAATAGCGCCAGAACTGTTAATAGCATCAACAACAATTGAAAAATTTTTATTTTTAATAGCGTCCACATCTACTAAAGGATGTTCCAAAATCATTTTAATATTTATATCTAAATAGTCTTTCATCTCCAATGAGCCAAGTTTATCGACACTTGAAAATTGAAGTGCATCACTGTTTCCCAATTCCAAAACTTGCTGACCTTCTTCTGCCGAAATAAATTCGCCTTTGGCATTTAATAATTTTAAAGCATTCCATTCTTTAGGATTGTGGCTAGCCGTAAGAATAATTCCGCCATCTGCATTTTCTTTTTTTACTGCAATTTCTACTGTTGGAGTAGTACTTAATCCAAGATTAACCACCGAAACCCCCATTGATTGCAAAGTAGCAATTGCTAAACGCTCAATAATTTCTCCGCTCATTCTTCCATCTCTTCCAATAACAATTTTTTTATTTTCATTGTTTGCAGTAATAACTTGTGCAAAGGCTGCAGTGTATTTTACCACATCAATTGGCGTCAAACCTTCGTTTGGTTTACCACCTATTGTTCCTCTAATTCCTGAAATTGATTTAATTAATGCCATTATTTTTTATTCTATTTGATTGCGAAAATAGAATATTTTTATCAATACATCTTATTGTGTACTTTTAAAAAAAAATTGACAATGAAAGAATGGTTCGATTCATGGTTCGATAGCAACTATTATCATTTGCTGTATGCAAACAGAGATGAAAACGAAGCTGCTGATTTTGTAAATCATGTAATTTCGTATTTAAACCTTCCTGAAAAAAGTAAAATTTTGGATATTGCATGTGGCAAAGGTAGACTGAGCAAAGTATTTGCAGATAATGGTTTTATAGTAGATGGTTTTGACTTAAGTCAAAATAGCATTTCAGAAGCAAATAAAAAAGCAATCCCAAATGCATCTTTTTATGAACACGATATGCGTCGTTTATTTAGAACAAATTATTACGATCTTGCAATAAACTTTTTTACAAGTTTTGGCTATTTTAAAAATGAACGAGAAAATATGTTAGTGGCAAAAGCAATGGCTATTAATATCAAAAAAAATGGAATATTGATGATAGATTTTGTCAATAAAATTCCGGGCATCAAGAACATTGAAAACAAAAAAACAGAATTTGTAGAAACAACTAATATTAAGTTTGAAGTAAATCGCTTTTTTGAAAATAATTTTTTTAAAAAGAAAATAAAAGTAATTGACAACAACAACGAATTTATTTTCGAAGAATCCTTACAATCTTTTACATTGCAACAATTTAAAACCATTTTTGAACCATTGGGTTTACAGTTAATAAATACATTTGGAAATTATAATTTAGAAAAATACGAAGAGGAAACCTCGCCAAGAATGATTATGCTTTTTAAAAAATAACAAGTGATTGAACATTTATATAATATCGATGAACGCATTTTTGAATACATCCATTTGGAAGTTCAAAATAATTTTTTAGATGCTTTAATTCCTTATTTTAGAGAACCACTTTTTTGGTCACCGATTTATATTTTTTTATTATTTTTTATGCTAAAAAATTATAAACTAAATGGTTTATTTTGGTGTTTATTTTTTTTGCTCACGTTTGCTTATTGCGATTTAATAAGTGCATCAGTTTTAATACCATTTTTTCATCGAGCCAG
>JAGNRR010000188.1 GCA_017988595.1 Chitinophagaceae bacterium | reverse complement strand
ACAAATATCAATGGCACGTCTTGACGAAAGTGTAAAGAAAATTTTATTTGCAAAATACAATGCAGGATTATCAAATTTTAAAAATATTGAAACCAAAAATATTGATGAAGATTTAAATCAATACACCTCAATCTTGAAATCGCAAATTGCATCTGAAGCAATTACGTTATTACAAGATCCTAATTCTATAATTGATAAAATAAAAAATAATAAAAATAAAAAAATTGCTTACGTTTCAATAGGAAAAAGTACAAGCACTGTTTTTGGCGAAATGTTGAAAGAAGAGCTAAATGCAGAATTCATATCATTGAATCAATCAAGTGTTGTAAGCAATAATGTAATATTTCAAAAACTTAAAAATTATGATGGTGTTATTGTTGGCATTCATAATTTGGCACTTTATCCAAAAGATAATTATGGCCTAGATAAAATTGAAATTGAATTAATAAAAAAATTAAATACTAATAAAAATACTGTTCTAGTAAATTTTGGAAATCCTTATGTATTAAAAAGTTTATGTGATGAAAATAGTGCAATATTAGTTTGCTTCGATGAAGCGGATGAAACACAAAAAGCTGCTTCAAAATTATTGTCGGGCAATGCTGTTTTTAAAGGAAAACTACCTGTTTCGATTTGCAATAATTTTAAAGTTGGAGACGGTATTGCAAGTAATCAAACCATTTTAGGAGAAAAAAACATTACTCGAGTTATTAAAGTAGATAAATATCCTAGTGATGTAAAAGATGTAAATGCTGCCAATAATCCAATAGGAAAATCGGTGGCTTTAACATGTTGTGTAAGTCCAAATGCTTTGGGAGCAAGTATTTCGGAACTTGATAAAATAGATAATTTAATAGAAAATGCGATAACAAAAGGTGCTTTTCCTGGTTGCAGAATTTTGGCTGCAAAAAATGGACAAGTTTTTTACGATAAAGCTTTTGGCTATTTGGATTATGGAAAAAAAAATCCAGTTGATAATAATACGCTTTATGATTTAGCTTCGGTTACAAAAGCAGCAGCAACAACTGTTGCCGTAATGAAATTGGTGGAAGAAGGAAAAATAAATTTAGATAAATCCTTAGGCGATTACTTGTCATTTACTCGAGGTAGCAATAAACAATTTTTAAAAATTAAAGATGTGCTTTTGCATCAAGCAGGCTTAAAAGCATGGATTCCTTTTTATAAAGAAACGTTAGATTCAAATTCCTATCCAAATAAAAATATTTATTCAATTAAAAAAAGTAGTTCCTATCCGAATAAAGTGTGCACAAATTTATACATGAGTAAATATTGGGAAGATACTATGTGGAAACGAATTCTGGATTCAGAAGTAGCTCCAAGAGGAAATTATGTGTACAGCGATTTAGATTTTATTTTTCTTCAAAAAGTGGTGGAACAAGTAAGTAAAACTAGTTTGGACAAGTATGTAAAAAAAGAATTTTATGATAATTTGAATATGCAAAATACTGTTTTTAATCCAAAAGATAATTTGAAAGGAAAAAAAATAGCACCTACGGAATTTGATTCCTATTTCCGACATCAAGAAATAAATGGCTATGTACATGATATGGGCGCAGCAATGTTTGGTGGTGTTTCGGGTCATGCTGGGCTTTTTTCTACCGCTGAAGATTTGGCAAAACTTTTTCAAATGTTGAACAACGGCGGCATTTATGAAGGAAAACGCTATTTAAAAAAATCAACAATAGATTTATTTACAGCTAAATATTCTTTTACAAGTCGGCGTGCTTTAGGTTTTGACAAACCCGAACCAAACAAAAGCAAATCCCAACCAACGTCATCTAATTGTTCCTTAAAAACCTTTGGGCACACAGGTTTTACAGGAACTTGTGTATGGGCAGATCCCGAAAACGATATCATTTTTATTTTTCTTTCAAATAGAACTTATCCAAGTGCAGATAATAAATTGATACAACGAATGGATATTAGAGAAAAGGCTCAACAATATGTTTATAATGCTTTTGGCATTTCAAGCAGATAAAAGTATCAAATTTATTCAATTTTAAAAATTACATTGCTTATTTTTGATTTCTCAAAATTGCATTTATGAAATTTAATTTTTCGGTTTTAGTAATTCTTTTATTTTCTTCGGTTAATCTTTTTGCCCAAAATGATTATGATAGACCAGGTTTTTTTGGTCGGATTTATGACAATGTGTTTATGGGTTCAGGAACAACTGGTGGAGGAAATGTAGAGGAGGAGGATAATCCGTATAAAAATATTGTAAAATTAAATATTAGTGGACTTTCATCTGGTTCTTACGAAGCTGGTTATGAAAGAGGTTTAAGCAAACATTTTTCTGCAAGTATTACAGGAAAATTTCAGCCAGAAAAGAGTGTTCCTTTTGGCGAGCAACTAGCTGGGGGTAGTTTTGGAGATTCTACATATAGTTCAACTCAATTAACTAGTTTAGTTTTTGATATTGGAGATTTTAAAACTTCTTCTTTTTATGTAAATCCTGAAATTAGATTTTATATGCCTGGTCCATTAAAAGGCTTATATTTTGGTGCTTATGGAAGATATAGAAATAACAAATATTTTTTTCCTGTAAGTTACACAAATACATCGAATCAACGTTTTTTATATGAATTAAAAGGCGATATTAGTTCAACAATGGGAGGTTTAAAAATTGGCACTCAGTTTAATATTAAAAGATTTGTAATAGATATTTCCATTTTTGGTGTTCACTCTGCTTCTCATAATGGAAATATTTCTGTAACAACTAATAATACATTAACAGCGACTGAAATGAATGATATTAATAGTTCATTACAATCTGCTCATGATATTATAAGTTATGTTTTTAAATATAGTTATACATTAGAACCAAATAAAATCACTATTACACCAGAACCATCAATAGGTTTTGTGGCTGGAAATGTAATGATAGGTTTTCGTTTCTAATACTCATATTTTTCTTGCCATCGAGTTTTTAAAAAATTTCGAATTTCATTTTCACGAGCATTATTGCTTGGGTCGTAAAATTTTATTCCCTCCAATTCTTTTGGTAAAAATTCTTGCCCTGCAAAATTATTTTCATGATGATGGTCATAAGCATAATTTTTTCCATAATCCAAATGTTTCATCAAGGTTGTTGGCGCATTTCTTATTTGTAAAGGCACAGCCAAATCACCTTTTTGTTTCACCGCATCCAATGCTTTTTCGATGGCCATATATGAAGCATTACTTTTTATAGATGTAGCTAAATAAATAGCACATTGCGATAAAATTATTCGAGCCTCTGGATAACCAATTTTGCTCACGGCTTCAAAAGTAGAGTTTGCCAAAACCAGCGCTGTTGGATTTGCATTGCCAATATCTTCGCTTGCAAAAATGAGCATTCGACGTGCAATAAATTTTACATCTTCTCCTCCAGCAATCATTCTAGCTAAATAATAAACAGCAGCATTGGGGTCGCTGCCACGCATACTTTTTATAAATGCCGAAATAATATCATAATGCATTTCGCCATTTTTATCATAAAGTGCCACTTTTTTCTGAGCCACTTTCATCACCATTTCATTGGTAATAATGATGTCTTTTTCAGTAATTGACAAAGCCACCAACTCAAATAAATTTAATAATTTTCTAGCATCTCCACCCGAAATATTTAGCAACGCTTCGTGCTCTTTTATGCTAATTTTTTTTTGTTTTAAAAATTCATCTTCTTTC
>JAGNRR010000187.1 GCA_017988595.1 Chitinophagaceae bacterium | reverse complement strand
ACCACATATAAAACCCTTTTCATTTCGATTAAATAAAAAAATTATTGAATCGCCTTTTATTGATGAAGTGGAAAAAGAAAAATATGAAATTTATTTTCGTTCAGTAAAAAATGAAATTGTACTTTTCAATGAAAAAAATATTGCAATAGAAGCCGACATAAATATTTTAGCGCAACAATATGGCGCTATTTCAGGAAAAATGAGTGTGGAAGTTGATGGAAAAGAATTTACATTACAACAAGCCGCTACTTTTTTGCAATTGCCCGATAGAGAAAAACGTAAAGATGTTTATTTTAAAATTGCTACCAGACGAGCAAAAGATAAAAATGAATTGAATGAACTGTTCAATAAATTAATTTCAAAAAGACATGAAATTGCTGTCAATGCAGGCTTTGAAAATTTTAGAGATTATCAATTTCAAGCTCTTGGCAGATTTGATTATTCTGTAAAAGATTGTGAAGCGTTTCATGAAAGCATAAAAAAATATATGCTGCCCATTGTTGAAAAAATTTATGAAAATAAAAAACAAGAATTAAAATTAGATACGCTTTATCCTTGGGATTTAGATGCGGTTTCGGAAAATGAAACACCGCTTCGTCCATTTGAAAATGGCGATGATTTGATGAAAAAATCCATAACTGCTTTTACAGAGTTACATCCTTTTTTAGGAAATTGTTTGAGCGAAATGCAAGAACGAAAACATATTGATTTAGATAGCCGAAAAGGAAAAGCGCCAGGCGGATATAATTGCCCATTGGCAGAAACTGGTGTGCCTTTTATTTTTATGAATGCCGCATCTACAGCCGATGATGTTATTACTATGATGCACGAAGGCGGACATGCTGTGCATTCATTTTTGAGCCACGAATTGGAGTTGAGTGCGTTTCAAGAATATCCAATGGAGATGGCTGAACTGGCTAGTATGAGTATGGAACTTTTTAGTATGGAACATTGGCAACATTTTTATAATAACGAAACGGATTTACAAAAAGCAAAAAAAGAAGAATTAGAACGTGTACTAACTATTTTTCCTTGGATAGCAACGATTGATAAATTTCAACATTGGCTTTATACAAATCCACATCATTCAGAAACTGAACGAACTGAAAATTGGATGAAAATTTTAAGCGAATTTTACCCAAAAAATATTGAAGTAAATGCCCTAGAAAATATTAGAGAAATTATGTGGCAAAAACAATTGCATTTATTTGAAGTGCCTTTTTATTATATTGAATATGGCATTGCTCAGCTTGGCGCTATTGGCATGTGGAAAAATTTTCAAGAAAATAAATCAAAAACATTAGAAAATTATATGCAAGCACTTTCGCTTGGCTATACAAAACCCTTGAATAAACTTTATGAAATTGCAGGAATAAAATTTGATTTTAGCGAAGCAAGTGTAAAAGAATTGGCCTGTTTTGTGGAAAGGGAAATGGAGAAATTTAATTAATTTTTTTAAAGTTCTCTTTTATTAAAAAACTCCAAATAATTTTATTTGGAGTTTTTTAGTTTGAAATTAATTATAATTTCTTACGACAATTCTTTTACCATTAATCTAAAACCATTACCGTGAATATTTACAATCTCTACTTTTTCATCGTCTTTTAAATATTTTCGAAGTTTGGCAATGTACACATCCATGCTTCTACCGTTAAAATACGTATCGCTGCCCCATATTTTTTTCAATGCCAATTCTCGAGGCATTAAATCATTTTTGTAATCACAAAGCATTTGTAATAAATCATTTTCTTTTGGCGAAAGGGTATGCATTGTTGAGCCAATACTTAATTCTCGAAGTCGGCTATTGAAATGAAAACTGCCAATTTCATTTTCTACATTTTCGCTTTTCTTTTCTTGGTCATCAGAGTTTCTTTTTATGATGGCTTTTATTTTATGTAATAACACTTCACTATCGAATGGTTTTAAAATATAATCATCCGCACCAAGTTTGTAGCCATGCAAAATATCTTCTTTCATATTTTTTGCTGTTAAAAAGAAAAGTGGAATGTCCACATCTACATTTCTAATTTCTTCGCCAAGCGAAAAGCCATCAAGATTTGGCATCATGACATCTAAAATACAAAGGTCAAATTTTTCTCGACGAAATGCTGCTAATCCCAAAATGCCATCTCGTGCAAGTTCTACTTCATAATCATTAAGTTCTAAATAATTTTTTAGCACCTTGCCAAAGTTTGGATCATCTTCTACTAATAAGATTTTATATTTTATGTTTTCCATGTTGTTGAAATTTAAATCAAAAGTACAATTTGACTTTTTGGCATTTTTATTTTGTGCTGTAATATTTTGTTAAAAAAAAGAGCCTTCAACTTGAAATATATTTTTGTATTTTCACACTTCAATGATGTTTTTAAAATTTGCTTGGCGGTATATTAAAGGAAAAAAATCTACGCAAGCAATACAAATTTTATCTTGGATAACAGTGGCTGCCATGGCAATTGGCACTGCATGTTTGCTCATCATTCTTTCAGTATTTAACGGTTTTGAAGGATTTATAAAAAGTTTGTACACGTCATTTTATCCCGATTTGCGAATAGTATCTGCAACCGAAAAAAGATTTACACCTACTACTGAACTTTTTTCAAAAATAGAAAACCTAAAAGGTATTGTAGCCTATAGCAAAACGCTGGAAGAAAAAATATTGTATCATTTTAATGGCACACAACAAATTGCAATATTAAAAGGTGTCGATGAAAACTATTCAAAAGTTAGTGGATTGAAAAATGCAATTCAATATGGTAGCTATGATTTTTCGCAACAAAATCAATTTCCGAAAATTGTTTTAGGATTAGGTTTGGCAAATCAATTAGGCGTTAGCGAAAATAGTTTGATGCCTTTAGAATGTTTTGTGTTCAAAGGAAATGCTGGTTCGTTTTCATTAGGTTCATTACCGAGTTATGCTTCGCAAAATTTTGTAGTAAGCGGGCTTTTTTTATTGCAAGAAGAAATGGATAGCAAATATGGATTTGCAGATTTAAATGTAGTTAAACAATTTTTTGATAAAGAAAATGAGCTCAGCGCAATAGAAATAAAATGTGTTTCGGAAAAAGAAAGCGAAAGTATAAAAGAAAAGATAACAGCTTTTTTGCCAAAAAATTTAAAATGTGAAACCCGATATGAGCAAAACAAAACTTTGTTTTTTATTCTTAAAAGCGAACGTTGGGCAGTTTTTGCGATACTTACTTTAATGCTTTGCATTGCAAGTTTTAATATTATTGGTTCGCTTTCGATGTTGGTATTAGAAAAACAAAAAGATATTGGGATTTTAAAATCTTTGGGTGCAACACCACAATTGATCAAAAAAATATTTTTAAGTACTGGAATTTTATTATCGGCAATTGGCGCAGGAATTGGTTGTTTGGTGGCTTTTATAATTTGTTTTTTACAACAAAAATATGGGTTAGTAACTTTTGGCACAGGCGGAAATTTTTTACTAGAAGCCTATCCTGTAATTATGAAATTTACAGATTTTGTATTAGTATTTTTTACCGTAATGTTGATTTCGTTTTTTGCATCATATTTCCCAGCAATAAAAGCAAGTAGGAGAGAGATGAGGTTGTAGTATTATTTTCCTACACCAACTCCACACCAAAAACATCTTCAAAATGTTTTTTTATTTTTTCTTCTACTTCATGAAGTGGAATTTTTCTGCCAAGTTCTTTTTCTAAAGTAGTTACTTGTTTGTTTTC
>JAGNRR010000186.1 GCA_017988595.1 Chitinophagaceae bacterium | reverse complement strand
AAAAATGATATTTTAAAACAAGAAGCCAAATTAATTTACGAAAAACTACACCACAAAGACACCCTCATTTGTCTTGATGAAAAAGGTGTAGAATATTCAAGCGTAGCTTTTTCTTCGCTTATCGAAAAAGAACAAACTCAAAGTACAAAACTTATTTTTTTAATTGGTGGCAGCTTTGGTATTGCTGATGAAATAAAAGCAATTTCAAAACACACCATTTCATTTTCTAAAATGACTTTTCCGCATCAACTTATTCGCCTTTTCTTTGTAGAACAGCTTTATCGTGCATTTTCTATTTTAAAAAATGAAAAATACCACCATGAATAAATAAAAAAAAACTCCAACAAAATGTTAGAGTTTTTTTTATTTTAGTAGCGAGACCGAGATTTGAACTCGGGACCTCAGCATTATGAGTGCTGCGCTCTAACCAACTGAGCTACCTCGCCATGTATTAAAGCGGTGCAAATGTAAAAAATAAAAAAGTATTTTCAACCATTTATTGAATTAAAAAATCATCTTTATCGCTTAAAAAATTAAATTGACTTCTTATTTCGTTTAATTTATCTTTTTCCAACACCACTTGAAGCACTTCATCTGATTCAGAATTTTTTATTAATTGTTCTCCCAAAGGCGAAAAAACTTTACTATTTCCTATATAATTATTCCCTTTTTCATCATGACCTACTCTATTTACACCAATAGAATATGACAAATTTTCTATTGCTCTTGCCTGCAACAAGGTATTCCAAGCTAAAATTCTTTTATCAGGCCAATTAGCAACATACAAAACTACATCATACTCATTATTATTTTGCTGTCTGCTCCAAACAGGAAAACGCAAATCATAACACACTTGCAACAAAATTCGCCAGCCACCAACTTGAACTATTACTCTATTCTCGCCTTTAGTAAATACTTTTTCTTCGCCAGCCAAGGAAAACAAATGTCTTTTATCATAAAAAAAATATTTTCCGTCAGGTTGCATCCAAATCATTCGATTGTAAAAAAAATCGCTTTCTTTAATCATCAAACTACCACACAAAATGATCTTTTTCTCTTTTGCCATTTTTTTCATCCACATCATGGTTTTTCCATCCATATTTTCAGCAAGTTGAGTTGCATTCATACTAAAACCAGTATTGAACATTTCGGGCAAAACCACAACATGAGTTGGATTAGAAATAGCATTTATTTTTTTTTCAAAATTTGCTAGATTTTCATCTACATTTTCCCAAATTAAATTGGCTTGTATTAAAGTAAATTTCAATTCGTTCATTAGGAAATAAAATTAGTCAATTTTTCTTGAATGTCTTGATAAGAATAGCCTTTTTGCAATAAATAATTCATCACTTTTTGTTTTTTGGACACTTTGTTTTTTATATTTTTCAACGTATCCATTTTTTTTTCAATCAAATACTCAATTGCTTTTTCATAATCGTCATCTGGAATTTCCTTCATTGCTTTTTTAATAACATATTCCGACAAAAAATGTTTTTTCAATTCCTGAATAATTTTAACTTTGCCCCATTTTTTTGTTCTAAATTTTCCTCCTGCAAATGCTTTTGCAAAACGTTCTTCGTTCAAATAATTTTGACTAATTAATTCAACAATAATATTTTCAAGCTCCAATCCTCTAGCGCCAAGTTCCAACAATTTTGTTTTCACTTCTCGATGACTTCGTTCTTGATAAGCACAATAATGAGCTAGTTTTTTAAGTAGTTCGTCACTCATTTTGATTGGAAATTTAATTTACAATTCGAAGTTTTGCATAATTCAACATTATTTTTTTTTGCCCTAATGAGCCAAAATTTATAGTTGCAATTTTGTTTGTTATAGTACCTTCAATAAGTTCAATTTTTCCAAAACCAAATCGTGCATGTTCCACTTTCATACCAGTTTCCATTATATTTGGATCATCGGTTTTAAAATCAGTACTTACCACATGTTGGGCAACTGTTTGAACCACTTTTTTCTGTTGAATGGCTTGTGCTCCTCCGCTTGCAGGATGTTGAAACGTATTTGTATTTCCTCGAATAGGTTTATTTGCTTTGGTTTTATTCACATATTTATCTGGCAATTCTTCCAAAAAACGAGAAGGTGCATTGGATACTAAATTTCCAAAACGATATCGGTTTGTGGCAAAACTGATCCATAAATTTGTTTTTGCTCTGGTGATGGCTACATAAAAAAGTCGGCGTTCCTCTTCTAAATCATCACGGTCATATAAACTCATGCTACTTGGGAAAAGTGTTTCTTCCAAACCCACCACAAACACATTTGCAAATTCCAATCCTTTTGATGCATGTATGGTCATCAAACTTACCACATCTGTTTCATTCTTATTTTGATCAGCATCGGTTAGCAACGTTATTTCTTGCAAAAACTCCCCTAAAGTTCTATTAATTATTTCGCCATCATCGTTTGGTCTTTCTGTAAATTCTTTAATGGCATTTAAAAGTTCTTGTACATTTTCTACTCTAGCAATACCTTCGGCAGTTTTATCGCATTTTAAATCTTTAATCAAGCCTGTCATTTTTCCTACTTCTTCGGCAAGTTCATAAGCGTTTTTCACCGTTTGCATTTGCTGAAAATAAGTAATCAGTTTTGCAAAATCTTGCAAATGCTTTCCTTGCGAACCACTAAAATCTTCAAATTCATTGGCTCTTTCCAAAACTTCAAAAAACGTCAGTTGTTTTTCTTGTGCAATGATAGAAACTTTTCCAACCGTTGTTGGTCCAATTGCTCGTTTTGGGTAATTGATAATTCGTTTTATACTTACTTCATCTTGTTGATTGGCAATAACTCGCAAATAAGCCACCACATCTTTTATTTCTTTTCGTTGATAAAAAGATAAGCCTCCATAAATGCGATAAGCAATATTTGCTCTTCGCAAATTTTCCTCTATCGAACGGCTTTGCGCATTTGTTCTATATAAAACTGCAAATTGTTCATTTCTAAAATGATTACGAAGTTTTTCTTCGTTTATGGTGTCTGCAACAAATTTTCCTTCATCACTGTCCGTAAAATTTCCAACCAAACTTATTTTACTACCTTCTAGATTTTCTGTCCAAAGTTCTTTTTTAATTTGGTTTTCATTTTTTTGAATTAAATGATTTGCAGCATTCAAAATATTTTGAGTACTTCGATAATTTTGTTCCAGTTTCACCGTTTTCACATCATCATAATCATTTTTAAATTGCAAAATATTTTTCACTGTTGCTCCTCTAAAACTATAAATACTTTGTGCATCATCGCCCACCACACAAATATTTTCGTGCATAGCGCCAAGCAATTTTATAATATGATATTGAGCGGTGTTGGTATCTTGATACTCATCAATTAATATGTACTGAAATTTTATTTGATATTTTGAAAGAATTTCAGGAAAATTAGTCAGTAAAATGTACATGTTTACCAGCAAATCATCAAAATCCATGGCGCCATTTTTAAAACAGCTTTTGGCATAAAGTTCAAAAATTTCTCCGATTTTTGGTCTATTTCCTCGTTCATCTTCTTTTTGAATCGTAAAATCTTCTTGATATTCTTTGAAAGTATACAAACTATTTTTTGCAGAAGAAATTCTGTTATAAACAAAACTTGGTTTGTAATGTTTTTCATCCAAGCCCATTGTTTTTACAATTTCTTTTATCACCGATTTAGCATCGTCAGTATCATAAATAGTAAAATTTGCTGGATAACCTAAGTGAATCGCTTCGCTTCGTAA
>JAGNRR010000185.1 GCA_017988595.1 Chitinophagaceae bacterium | reverse complement strand
CATTGGAAATACAGCAGCTAAATCCACAGCTTTTAAACCAGGATGATAACTTGATTTTAAATCATTTTTTTGTAATTTATTATTTAAAAAATCTTGTAAATTTTGAGCAGGCGCCACAAAATTTCCATCGCCTATTTCATACGCTTTTTGTTCTATTTTTTGCTGAAAAAACAAGCCGGCAAGTTCTTTTTCATTTTTAAATTCTTCAAAATCTTTTTCACCCACAGCAGTTACTAAACCACTATTTGCAAAAGGATTATTTCTTTTCGATGGACTCCAGCCATTCACCACCAAAGCATTTTTTTCGGTACTTGCTGGCGCAATAATTCCGCCAGGACACATGCAAAATGTAAAAACGCCTCTACCTTCAACTTGTTCTACCATCGAATATGTAGCGGGTTCTAGATTACAAGTTGCATTATTTTTCATATCATCAGCATTGTTTTTCCCATATTGCATTTCATTCATCAATTGTTGCGGATGCTCTATTCTTACGCCAATTGCAAAATCTTTTTGTTGCAATGCAATTCCTTTTTTTTGCAACAGAAAATAAATATCCCTTGCTGAATGACCAGTTGCCAAAACTAAATTTGCAACATCTTTTTTAATGGAATTATTTAGTTCTATTCCTGTTATTTTTTTATTCTTAAAATAAAGATCCGTTAATTTTTTTTCAAAATATATTTCTCCACCACTTTCTATAATTTGCTCTCGAATTGATTCAATAATTTTTGGCAATTTATTTGTTCCAATATGCGGATGTGCTTTGTAAGCGATATCGGCATTTGCACCAAACTGTATAAAACAATTAAGTATTTTTTTCAGGTTTCCTCTTTTGTTACTTCTTGTATAAAGTTTTCCATCGCTATAAGTTCCTGCGCCTCCTTCGCCAAAACAATAATTGCTTTCTTCATTTAAAACACCATTTTTATTCAGCAATGCTAAATCTCTTCGTCTTTCTTTTACATTTTTTCCTCGTTCAAAAATAATAGGTTTCATGCCCAACTCGATACAGCGCAAAGCACAAAAAAGTCCAGCTGGTCCAGCGCCAATTATTACAACTTCTTTTCCTTTACTTACATTTTTATAGTTTATAGGTTCAGTAACAACAGGAATTTCTGCTTCGTTTACAAAAACCATTAGTTTTAAAATAAATTTTAATGGTTTTTTTCTAGCATCAAGCGATTCTTTTATTTTTTGATAAAAAATTATATCCGATTTTTTTAAGGCTAAAAAATCACTGATTTTTTGTTTAATGACATAATCATTTTGGATATCATTTGGCTGTAAAGCCAAGTAAATTTCTTTTATCATACGAGGTTAGGTTTTTATCCTAAAAAATGAAAAATTAAAATTAAAGTTGGCTTAGAATTTTCAAAATCATTTCCTTTCTGTAAGCTTGATTTTGGAGATTATTTAAGTCGTTTTCATTGCTCATGTATCCAGTTTCAATAAGAACAGCAGGAATTGGAACTTTTAAAATTTGTAAGCTTTTTTGTGTTACACTAGTAGCATTTAAAGCATTTCTTAATTTTTCTGCCAACTCTTTAGAACCTTTTGAAAGTTCATCATCTTTTGTAATATAAATTTCAGTACCTGATTTTGAAATATCTTTTGAGAAATTTGTATGAATTGAAATTAAATATTCTTTAATGTTTGTAGATGAAATTGATTGATTAATAATTTTTTTTCTATCATCAAATGAAACATATTCATTAGAATTTGGAGTTGTTCTAATTACTTTAAACCCTTGTTCTTTAGCTAAAATTTCCATTTCATCGGCAAAAAGTTGATTAAGAAATGATTCTGAAATCCCTGTTTCTGATATTGGACCAGCATCTTTACCCCCATGCCCTGCATCGATGAATAATACCTTGTTTTGTGCAACAACGTTGAAACTAAAAAAAGAAACTAATAATAAAAACAAAATACTTTTTTTCATAATTTAAAATTTAATCAAATATAAACAAAATACTTTAAAATTCAAAAAGCTAAAAAAATATTAAATGATACATGTTTTAAAAAAAATGTGAAGAAATAAATATGTGTAACCATCAATTTTGGTTATTTTTGATTCTTAATTAATTATGGAACAATTAGAAGAAGAAGTAACCAAAGTAAAAAAAGGTAAAGCCAATTATATTTATTCTATTATTGGAGTAGCTTTGGTATTGTTTTTTTTAGGTATTTTAGGATGGATTGTTATCTCTGCTGGTCAATTAACCAATGCACTTAAGGAAAATATTGAAGTTTCCGTAATATTAAATGATAATACACAAGATGCTAAAGCAAAAGAATTGAGTGCTATACTTGAAAAACAAGCATTTGTTTCAAAAATTGAATATATTTCAAAAGAATTGGCAGCCGAAAAATTTAAAAAAGATTTTGGCGAAGATTTTATTCAAGTTTTAGAATATAATCCTCTTTATACTTCAATAAATTTGCATTTAAATGCCGATTATGTAAACACAGATAGCCTAATTAAAATCAAAAATTTTATCGAGCAAAGCAATATTGTAAGAGAAGTTTTTTATCAAAAAAACTTGGTGGACATTATGAATAATAATGTAAAAAAAATTGGGATAGCAATATTAATCATATCCATTTTGTTAATCATTGCTGTAATTTTTCTGATAGACAATACGATAAGACTTGCTATGTTCAGTAATCGTTTTTTAATAAAAACCATGCAAATGGTTGGCGCTACTCGATGGTTCATTACCAAACCATTTAATATTAGAAGTGTTATAAATGGATTGATAAGTGGTGGGATTGCTATTTTTGGTATTTTGCTAGTAAAAATATTTTCCGAAAAATGGATTCCAGAATTAAAATCAGTTTCTAGCAATAAATGGTTGCTTATTTTATGTGTAAGTATATTATTAATCGGTGTAATCATTTCTTTTTTAAGTACCACTTTAGCCGTTAGAAAATATTTGCGTACACAACTAGATGAACTTTATTAATTAAAATTATTAAAATATAAACAATGTCAAAAAACATAAAACAACAAACACCATTAGAAGATCATACAAAAGTTGAAACACCAATAACTGTAGAAAATAAAACTTCAAAAAAAGGGTCTACTAATCGAATCGTATTATTTTCAAATGAAAATTATATGATTATGTTTATTGGAATTGCGGTAATTCTTATCGGATTTTTGTTGATGATTGGTGGCAAAAGCACAGATCCAAATGTATTTGACAAAAACGAAATTTATTCTTTTCGTAGAATTACATTAGCTCCAATTGTTGTGATTTTAGGATTAGTTATTGAGGTTTATGCAATTATGAAAAAAACAGTAAAGGCATAAGATTTTATGACTTATTTAGAGGCGTTAATTATCGCTATTGTTGAAGGGCTGACTGAATTTTTGCCCATTTCTTCAACTGCACATATGCGAATTACAGAAAGTATTTTAGGCTTAAGCGAAACAGATAGTTTTACAAAACTATTCACCATTGCTATTCAACTTGGTGCAATATTGGCAGTAGTTTTTTTTTATGCAAAAAAGTTTTTTGATTTTTCAAAAATCAATTTTTATATAAAATTAATTATAGCTGTAATTCCCGCTTTGGTATTAGGAAAATTATTTGGCGATATTATTGATGCCGCATTAGAAAAACTTTGGGTAATGGCAATTATCTTAATTCTTGGTGGAATTTTATTTTTATTTATTGAAAAATTATTTAAAAATGAGACCATTTTTGAAGAAGAAAAAATCACAAATTTCACTTCGT
>JAGNRR010000184.1 GCA_017988595.1 Chitinophagaceae bacterium | reverse complement strand
ATCTAATACTTATGAAAAAAATTTTACTTTTTGTTTCCTTATTTATTTCAATAAAAGGATTTAGTCAATGTAATCCAATAATTATTCCAGCATCAGCTAGAGTTGTAACAAGCGATAGTATTATTACAAGTTTTACTCCAGAAGATACTATTGTAATTTGTAATGGAAAAACATTAACTTATGATTACATGAATTCAAATCAAGTTTATTTTTACATAGATGCAAATGCAAAATTAATATTAAAATCTATTCAAATTTCTCATATTTATATAAGTGCAGGAGCTACGTTACACATTGATACCAATGGTTCAGCATTCAATTTTGTATTTGCAAATACTATTTATTTTGATTCAACTAATGTAAATTTAATTGATACAGCAGAAGCTGATAATTTATTTAATTGGGTTCATTGTCCAGGTGCAGCCATTAATTTTACTCAATTTCCAGGAGCAATTTCTCCTTGTTCTCCAGCAACACAAATAAATAATATTGATAAATTAGATGATAATATTCAACTCTATCCAAATCCTGTGAATTCAAATCTTTTTGTAGAAAGTCTATTTTTGAATAATTACAATTGGAGTATTTCAACAATTTTTGGTCAAAAAATAAATACAGACCCTAAGTACTTATCACAAAATAAAATTTCGTTTGATATTTCTAATTTTAAAAATGGTATTTACATTCTAAATTCATTAGACAAAAGCAATAGTAGGATAATAAATAGAAAAATATTTGTAAAAGAATAATAATTCTATTAAAAAAATATAATAATATCAGTGTAAATATAAATAAAACAAGTATATTTGCGTTTCAAAAATTTAATTTTAAAAAAAATTATGTTAATAATAGATTCAAAAGATTGCGAAAGCATTGATAAAGCGCTAAAAAAATACAAAAAGAAATTTGATCGCACACGTACATTATTGCGTTTAAGAGATTTAAAAGATTTTACAAAAAAATCTGTTCGTTTACGTGAACAACGCTTAAAAGCTAAATACCGTCAAGAAATTGAATCTGGTGTTAGAGAGTCAAAAAGAAGATAATTTAGTGTTATCTTAGCTGAAATTTATTTTCGGTGAAAGGCTACTTAGCATTTATAGAATATTTACAATTCGAAAAAAGAACATCTGCTCATACAGTTTTAAGCTATAAAACTGATCTTGAGCAGTTTTTTTTGTTTATAAAGCTAACTTTTGATTGTGATAATGTTGCCAAAATAACTCACCAACATATTCGCTCGTGGCTAGCTTCATTAAAAGAAAAAGGTCTTGAAAATAAAAGCATTCTTAGAAAAACTTCATCATTAAAGTCTTATTTTAAGTTTTGTTTACTTCATAATATTATTGAAATTTCACCGACTCAAAAAATTATTTCTCCAAAATTAAAAAACAAATTGCCCATATTTGTTAGAGAACAAGAATTGGTAAACACAATTGAAGAAACAGATTTTGAAGAAAATATAAAAGGGGAGACAGAAAAATTACTTATCATTTTGCTTTATGAAACTGGAATGAGAAGAAATGAAATTATCAATTTAAGTATTTCAAATATTAATTTTTATACATTTCAATTAAAAATTTTAGGTAAAGGAAACAAGGAGAGAATTATTCCAATACGAAAAAAAACTATTGAATTAATAAAAGAATATATTTTATTAAGAAGTGAAATAGAACAAATAACCCACGATTTTTTGTTTGTTTTAAAAACAGGAAAACAACTTTATCCTGAATTTGTTTATAGAATAGTTACAAAACATTTAGGAAATAATACCACTTTGAACAAAAAAAGTCCACACATTCTTCGTCATTCTTTTGCTACACATTTATTAAACAATGGCGCAGAATTAAATGCTATAAAAGAATTACTAGGCCATTCAAGTTTGGCAGCCACACAAATTTATACCCACAACAGTATTGAAGAATTAAAAAATATTCATAAAAAAGCGCACCCAAAAGCATAATTTGTTTTTATAAATTGTACATTCGTTTTAATAAATTTTAATTTTGGAAATTACTTTTTTAGGAACCGGAACATCACAAGGCGTGCCAATAATTGCTTGTAAATGTAATGTTTGTAGCTCTGAAAATAAAAAAGACAATAGGCTTCGTTCCTCAATTCACATCCAGGAAAATGAAATATCAATTGTCATCGATACAGGTCCTGATTTTAGATTTCAAATGCTTCGAGAAAATATTCAACATTTAGATGCTGTAGTTTTTTCACATTCTCACAAAGATCATACTGCCGGACTTGATGACATTAGAGCATTTAATTACAAACAACATTCGCCAATTGATGTGTTTGCTAATTTGCGAACACAACAAGATTTGAAAAAAGAATTTGAATACATTTTTGCTGATAATAAATATCCTGGCATTCCTGAAATTAATTTTCAAACTATTGATAAAGAAAAAAATTTTAAAATTAAAAATTTAAATTTTACACCAATTGAAGTAATGCATTATAAACTGCCAGTTTTGGGATTTAGAATTAAAAATTTTACTTATATCACTGATGCAAATTTTATAAGTGAAAATGAAAAAGAAAAAATAAAAGGTAGTAAAATATTAGTATTAAATGCACTTCGTATAGAAAAGCATATTTCTCATTTTTCACTTCAAGAAGCAATTGATTTAGCATTGGAATTAAAAGTACCAACAGTCTATTTTACACACATAAGTCATTTACTAGGCTTACACAAGGATGTAGAAAAAATATTACCTAAAAATATTTTTTTAGCATATGATGGTTTGAAATTAAAAATATAGCTATTATCTTTATGATATTATCTTATGTCTAAATCTACAAAACCAATAATTAATTTTTCTTACAGTTTAGATACTCAACCAGAAATGTTGGAGCGAAGCTTGACAAAAAAATCAAGTATTATTGGTGTTCCCAAAGAAGAAGATTATCAAGAAAAACGAGTTGCATTAACTCCTCATGCTGTTTCGGTATTGGTAAATAATGGTCAGGAAGTGTTGATAGAACATAATGCAGGATTGGCTTCATCTTATAATGATGCAGCTTATTCTGAAGCTGGCGCAAAAATTTGTTATGATAAAATGGAAGTTTTTAAATCGCAACTCGTTTTAAAAACAGCACCAATTCATGATGATGAATTAGAATTTATTCAAGCAAATCAAATTATTATTTCGCCATTAAATATTCCATCATTAAAGAAAAGTCACATTGAGAAATGTTTAGAAAAACAGATTATAGGCATTTCGCTTGCCGACATAAAAGATGATGCAGGCAATAATCCTATTGTTCGTTCTTTGAGTCAAATAGCAGGAGTTTATGCAATTAATGTAGCTTCACAACTTTTAACATCTAGTAAAAATGGAAAAGGAATTTTACTAGGCAGTGTAGCAGGTGTTCCGCCTTCAAGAATTGTTATTCTAGGTGCAGGAATTGTTGGGTTTAGTGCTGTTAGAGCTGCTTTAGCTTTGGGTGCTTACATTCAAGTTTTTGATAATTCGATTACTAGATTAATGCATTTACAACAAAGTTTTGGCAGTTCACTTTTTACATCAGTAATTGATATTGGATTAATAAAAGATGCTATAAAACATGCAGACGTTGTAATTGGATGTATAAAACCTGAAAAAGGTATTGTACCAATAATAGTAACTGAAGATATGGTGGAGCAAATGCAACCAAATTCAGTAATTATTGATGTAAGTATCGATAAAGGTGGCTGTATAGAAACGTCTCGAATGACTTCTCACGAAAAACCAACCTATAAAC
>JAGNRR010000183.1 GCA_017988595.1 Chitinophagaceae bacterium | reverse complement strand
TCTACCCTTTTCTGTTGTATTTTTGTGTTCCTTTTTTAAATTTTTACATGAATATCCTAAATTATATCAAAGAAATTGTAGTCCATGCCCTAAATGAAGTATATGCATCTTCATTTACACCAAAAGAATTGACCATAAATGAAACCAAAGAAAATTTCAATGGCGATTATACACTAGTTACGTTTTCACTTGCCAAAGAATTAAAAACTTCACCTCCTGAAATTGCACAACGATTGGGCGAAAAATTAATGGAAAACCACACCGTTTTCAAAAACTTTGAAGTGGTTCAAGGATTTTTAAACTTCAGTTTGCAAAATCAACTATTTATTTCCCAATTGGAAAAAAATTTCGAACAGGCAGAAATAAACTTAGCCAGCACTTCGCAAAAAGTGATGATCGAATTTGCATCACCCAACACAAATAAACCAATCCATTTTGGACATTTGCGCAATATTTTTCTTGGCGATAGCCTTTCAAATATTATGACAGCTGCTGGCAATAATGTTATTAAAGCCAATTTGATAAACGACCGTGGCATTCATATTTGCAAAAGCATGATTGCATGGCAATTGTTTGCTAATGGCGATACGCCCGAAAGTACAAACATAAAAGGCGATCATTTTGTGGGCGATTACTATGTAAAATTTAACGAAGTTTACAAAAAAGAAATTTCGGAATTAGTTTCATCGGGCATGAGCGAAAAAGAAGCTGAAAAAGAAGCCCCAATTTTTAAAAGCGCACAAGAAATGCTTAGAAAATGGGAGGCTGGCGATGAAGAAATTCTGGCTCTATGGAAAAAAATGAATGGCTGGGTGTATGTTGGTTTTGATGAAACCTTCAAAAAACTTCATGTGGAATTTGATAAAATGTATTACGAAAGCAACACATATTTAAAAGGAAAAGAAATTGTGTTGGAAGCCAAAAAAGAAAACTTGCTTTTGCAAAAAGATGATACTAGCATTTGGATAGATTTGACAGCCGATGGTTTGGACGAAAAAATATTATTACGTTCCGATGGTACATCGGTATATATAACTCAAGATATTGGCACAGCTGAAATAAAATATAATGATTTCAAGATAGACCAATCAATTTATGTTATTGGCGACGAGCAAAATTATCACATGCAGGTGTTAAAATTGGCGCTCAAAAAAATGAACAAATCTTATGCCGATGGTATTTTTCATTTGTCTTATGGCATGGTAGAATTGCCCAGTGGAAAAATGAAAAGCCGCGAAGGAAATGTAGTTGATGCTGATGATATGATTGCAGAAATGAAACAAATTGCACAGCAAAACACTGAAGAAAAAGGGAAAGTTGAACATTTTTCAATCGAAGAATTACAACAACTTTATGATACAATTGGTTTAGGTGCATTAAAATTTTATTTATTGCGTGTGGATCCCAAAAAGAAAATGATTTTTAATCCAAAAGAAAGTATTGATATGCATGGTTTTACGGCACCATTTATTCAATATTGCCATGCACGATTATTTTCTATTTTATCGAAATGTGAAGTATCTAAAATAGATTTAAGCACTTACGAAATAACTGAAACCGAAAAAAAATTGGTAAAAAATTTAGCCCAATTTCAGCATGTAATTGCTCAAGCATCTCAAGAACACAATCCAAGTTTAATTTGCAATTATACTTTTCAATTGGCACAAGAAACTAATGGTTTTTTAACTTCTCATTCTGTATTGAAAGCTGATACTGAACTCGAAAAACAATTCAGATTGCAACTTTGTATGTATTCAAAAAACACAATAAAAACAGCCATGCAACTTTTGGGGATAAATGTCCCCGATAGAATGTAAAGAAGTTATTATATTTACTTTCAATGAAATATCAAAATAGAATATGATTCATAAAAAAATATTTTTTCTTCTAGCAGCAATTTTGCTTTTGAGCATTTTTATTTTTAGTAAAATAAATGTGGTTTCAAATTTTAATAAAAATGAAAAAATGGAAGAAGGCAATGGAAAAAAAGAAATGTATTTAAAAATGCTTGCAGACCCAAATACAGGAAAAATTCCTGAAGGTGCTTCATTGACTGAAATGGAATTTTATAGAAACACTTTTGGAACATTAGCTGCAAGTAAAAAAAATAGAGGCGATGCTATTTGGGAAAACAAAGGACCTTGGAATGTGGGCGGCAGAACTCGTGCTTTTGGAATGGACATAAGAGATGAAAATATATTATTGGCGGGATCAGTTTCTGGCGGAATTTGGCGCAGCGTCAATGGAGGGAACAGTTGGCAAAAAGTAAGTTTACCCAATGAACATCCAGGTGTCGTTAGTTTTTCACAAGATAAAAGAGCCGGAAAAGAAGATATTTGGTATGCACTTTCTGGCGAATTAAGTGGAACAAGTGCAAGTGGAAGTGGCGCTTTTTACTTGGGCGATGGTGCATTTCGTTCTTTGGATAATGGACAAACTTGGCAACCTTTAACTATAAATAATACTGTACTTCCTACAACATTTTCTATAAATTATCAAGGAGGTTGGCGAATTGCTACTTCGCCAATTGATAGCGTTGACGCATGTGTTTACATGGCTTGTTATGGCAGTATTTATAGAAGTATTGATAGTGGAAATTCGTGGAAAATAGTTCTAGGTATAGGCAATAATTCTTATTATACGGATGTCATTGTTAGTCCATTAGGAATTGTATATGCTGCATTGAGTAGTGGTTCAAATACAAAAGGATTTTTTCGATCTGCGGATGGAATAAATTTTACAAATATTACGCCTACTTTTTTTGATGCAAATAAATTAAATCGAACAGTTATTGAAATAAATCCTAGTAATGAAAATGAAGTGTATTTTCTTTCAGAATTAGAAGATAGTTTAGCGGGTGGTGCAGAAACAAGTAATTACAGTGGCACAAAAGAATATGTGTCCTTAGCAAAATATGAATACTTAAATGGAAATGGTGCGGGAGCAGGAGGAAACTGGCAAAATCTTTCACAAAATTTACCAGTTTATGGATCAGGTTTTGACAAATTTAATTGTCAAGGTGGCTACGATTTAATGATACGTTTTCAACCAAATTCAAATTATATTTTTGTTGGAGGAACAAATCTTTATCGTTCAACAGATGGTTTTCAAAGTAAAAATAATACTACGCAAATTGGAGGCTATGGCATATCAACGGTTTTACAAAGTTTTACGGTTTATCCAAATCATCATCCCGACCAGCATGATGTATATTTTGTGCCAAGCAATCCCAAAAAAATGTATTCCATTTCAGATGGCGGTGTAATTTTTTCAGAAAATTGTAATGCAACTCAAGTTGAATGGCAAAACAAAAGTTTAGGCTATGTTACCAGCCAATTTTATCAAGTAAGTATTAATGAACAAATTCCTTTTGATAGTAAAATGATAGCTGGTTTGCAGGACAACGGAAATTATTTCACCAACAATAATTCAAATTATAATCATTGGACATTGCCTGTAAATGGAGATGGCTCATTTGGATATATTGCCAATGATAATTCTTTTTATGTAATGTCAACACAACAAGGAAATATTAGAAAAGTAAAATTGGATGACAGAGGCAATCTGGTAAATAAAAAAAGGATAGACCCTGCTGGTTTTACAAATGATAATTATATTTTTATTCATCCATTTACTGTCGATGCAAAAGATAATAATTTTATGTTTTTACCTATTGGAAAACAAATGTATCGATTGAATAATTTAAAATCTAT
This sequence comes from Chitinophagaceae bacterium, assembly GCA_017988595.1. GTDB lineage: Bacteria > Bacteroidota > Bacteroidia > Chitinophagales > Chitinophagaceae > JAGNRR01. The sequence goes on along the minus strand of JAGNRR010000183.1, from coordinate 50 downwards.
TGCATTAAATAACGACAATAACAAACTAACATCAGGTTGGGAAAAAATTG
>JAGNRR010000182.1 GCA_017988595.1 Chitinophagaceae bacterium | reverse complement strand
TTTCATTTACGTCCTATAAGTTTAACCAAAGAAAATATTACAGATTCTGCTTTGCGCAGACTTTTGTTTGATGCTGGCGAAGAATTAGAAGAATTATTAATGCTCTGCAACGCTGATATCACTTCAAAAAATGCTGACAAAGTAAAACGTTTTAAAAGTAATTTTGAAATGGTAAAACTGCAACTTATTGCTGTAGAAGAAAAAGACCATATTCGAAATTGGCAACCACCAATTAGTGGAGAATTGATAATGGAAACCTTTAATTTAACACCATGCAAAAAAGTAGGTGATATAAAAGAAGCTATACGTGAAGCTATTTTGGATAATAAAATTGAAAATAATTACGAAGCTGCATATCAGTTTATGTTGGAATTGGGAAATGAAATGGGATTGAGGAAAATTTAAACAAAAGTTGAAGCTTCATTATTTAAATGTGCTTCATGATATTTATTAGAAAAAAATCCGATGTAGTTTTTAGTAGAATTAAAAAAAATATCCAAATGCAATTCGTCAATATCTTTTTGAGTTACAATTCGGTATTTAGGATGCATTGTTCCGCCAGGTTTTCCAGCTTCAATAGTTTCGTCATATTGATATTTGGCATCAACCAAAGTGCCTCTAGGATACATTATTCCTGGTTCGCCTTCGCCACGAATATCGCAATTTAACGGATGAGGCAAACCCATTAAATGCCCAAATTCGTGTGCCATAGTCGTACTGCCTTCATACAAATTTTCTAATTTAAAATAACCCGAATTTGAACCCAACCCATCTACAAAAGAAATATTTCCGTTTGCAAATTCTTCTACTCGAATAAAATTATTTTTCGGATTGGTGTTTTCTAATATCATAATTTTATCGATATCCTTTTCTAAAAAAACATCAATATTAAACTGAACTAAATAAGGATAATTAGCTTTCCAAACTAATGCCATTGGAGCATTCCACATGTTATTTATTTCTTTTTCGCAAAGATTTCTTATTTCTTCATTGGCTTCGTTTCCATAAAGAAAAATATTTGCTTTTACAATAAGCTGTTTTGTATTTTCATTAATTTTTATTTCAACCATGTTTAAAAATTAATGTTTTAGAATTTTTTGAGTTCCCAAAATTTTATCTTTATTATACAAAGCCATAATATAATTTCCTGCTTTCAATGAAGAAATATTACATTTCAAGTTATCTTTTATTAAACTTGAAAAAACAATTTGACCAAGTTGATTAAATATTTTCAGATGTGTAATTTCAATATTTTTATTTGCAGAAATGTATAATACATCATTAATTGGATTCGGATAAATTGTTATTCCAATATTATTTAAATAATGCTCTTTGATATTTATTCCATTCGGATAATACTCATTTGCACCTGCATCTATTATAAACAACTGTATTGACCTAGGATGTAAATCCCCAATAACAAAACTATAATATTCATAATAAGGATTTAATTCATATCCCAATATGCTATCAAGTATTAAAATTCCTTTGTTACGCGCAATAGTTGAATAATCATTTAACATAAAACAAACTGAAGAAAAAAACTTAAAATCCGCAATATTTGTACTTTCTACATTATTAGAAGTATCTGTAAAATTTGCAGTTCCTACAATTGTTCCTCCATTATTTGCGCCAGCAATAATATTATTTTTAAAAAAAATTGAATCAGTTCCGCTTGCAATATTGATAAAACTTCCAACTGATTTATAATTTACAAACGTATTATTTGTCATCCATAAATTATGCGGAGCAGCATTTGTTAAACCTTCTAGCCCATAACCCATCATATTATTATTTGCCGAAAAACTACTTTGTGTAATAGTATTTCCAACCATCACTACGGTGCCACCATTGGGCAAATCGATGTTTCTGCTATCTTCTGTAGTATCATTTAAAAATAAATTATACATAATAAAATTATATTTTGCTCTACTTTTTAGTTCATGTCCTTCGGCAGTTGCATTTTTGCAAACATTAAATTTAAAGACTAAAGAATCAATATGTCCAATATATACATTGTGTTGATAGCCAGGATTTAAAGGACTTCCATTATTATTAAATTCACAATAAGTAATTGTAGTTTTACAATCTGGTATTGCACCAGTTAAAATTCCATTTTCATTATTCAAAAAAACACAATTTTGAACTTGTAAATTTTTTCCTTCTTGACGAATTCCTGCACCATTCATATCCACAACTTTTGCATTTTCAAAAAATAAATTATATACTCTAACATTATTTCCTTGAATTACAAAAATTCCTTTACCATTTGAATTTGTTGCCAATGCATTTCCTGCAATTAACTTTGTTCCATTTGAACTAATCCCTCCATAAATAAGTAAATCATTTTTTGTCCAAACAACTTGATCTTGATTAACAAAATTAAATGTATCAATAATTACGGTATCACCATGCTGAACCAAAGGAGCAACTTGAGTGCAATTTGTATATGTTTTTGTAGGTCCAACCTCCCAAACGGTTGCAAACATTTTAGAAGAAATCAATAAACATAAAATAAGTAAATAGTTATTTTTCATAAGGATAATATTTGTTTAAAATTACAAATTATTTTGGTTTAATGAAATTAATGTTACGTTTTAAGCCATTCCATTTAGTTCTTTTTATTGGCGAATTTTTAAAAACGGTTTTAAATGTTTCTTCATTTATATCTATCCAATTGTTATTGGAAAAATGTTTTATTTCATTTAAAATAGAAAATTTTGGTTCGTTATGCTGCTCAGCGAATCGGTTCCAAGGACAAACTTCCTGACAAACATCGCAGCCAAAAATCCAATCGTTCCAATTCTTAGTTGGATTCAATATTTCATCTTTTAATTCAATGGTGAAATATGAAATACATTGACTGCCATTGATTTCTTTATTTGGCAAAATAGCATCTGTTGGGCAAGCATCAATACATTTTGTGCATGTGCCACAATAATCTGTTTTGAAATTTTGATCAAAATAAAATTCTTTATCTACAATTAATGTTGCGATAAAAAAATATGAGCCTTGTTTTTTTGTAATCAAATTCCCATTTTTTCCAACCCAACCCAAACCGCTTTCTACCGCCCAACTTCTTTCCAAAACTGGTGCTGAATCTACAAAACCTCTTCCTTCAATTGCTCCAAATTTTTCTCGTAATCGAAATAATAATTCATTCAATTTTTCTCTTATCACTTCATGATAATCCTCCCCAAAAGCATATTTCGAAATTTTAAATTCACTATTTTCTAGTTTTTCATCCGAATAATAATTTTTCAAAAAAGTAATCACCGTTTTTGCACCAGGAACAAGTTTTTGAGGATTTAATCGTAGTTCAATATTTCGTTCCATGTAAGACATTTTTCCATGAAAATCTTTTGCCAACCAAGTATCAAACCGTCGAGCATCATTTTCCAAAAAACCAGCTTTAGCAATACCACACTGATCAAACCCTAGCAATTTTGCTTCATTTTTTAGCCATTCCGTATCTTTTTGCAATTGCGTCATTTAAAAACTATTTGCACAATTTTAAAGTTTTTTTCACTTTTAATCTCTTAACTTTACAAATCTAATCTTTTAAATAAACAATGAATAAAAAAAACATTTTTCCGTTATTTCTAGTTCTTTCGTTGTTGGTCGTTTTTTCATTTCGAATAATAGCGCATCAACAAAATAATAATGATTTAGAAAATAATTTATCTGAATTAAATGGAATCAATTATGATAATATTGATGGTGAAAATACCAAAGAATTAATTTTAAATAATATTTTATACCAAGTGTTAGACAAAGGACATTACTCACCGATGTCAATCAATGAC
>JAGNRR010000181.1 GCA_017988595.1 Chitinophagaceae bacterium | reverse complement strand
GAGAAACACTACCATGTTTTGCAAAGTCTGAAATGTATGTTTGAACAGAATCAATTTTAATATAAGTGGGTATTTCTTCTTTGGGATTAATAATATTACAACTTTGAAAAAAGTTGAAAAAGGGTAGAAGAGTATATAGAAGTAAAGATTTTTTCATTGTATTATAATTAAACGAATAAATTTAAAATTTATTCTAATTTTTGCCCTCTATTTTTTCTAAAATTTGATAAGCAATATCCATTGCTAAATAGCCATCTTCTGCCATAACAGAAGTTGTAGTATTATTTAAAATACTGTCTCTAAAAAGTTCGAGTTCCATTTTAATAGCATTATTATTTTCAATTTCAGGAAAATCTAAATGAATGATTTTCTTTTTTCCATCGGGCAATTCTATTGGAAAGTCCATAATACCAATTTCTCCATTTGCCTCTTCAATGGTTACAATTTCAGTTTTCTTTTCCAAAAAATCAACACTAATGTATGCATCTTTTTGAAACATTCTTAGCTTTCGCATATTTTTTAAAGATATTCGACTTGCCGTTAAGTTTGCTACACAACCATTTGCAAATTCTAAACGTACGTTAGCAATATCCGAAGTTTCGCTAATAACATTTACGCCACTAGCTGCAATTCTTTTTATATCACTTTTTACTAAACTCAAAATGATATCAATATCATGAATCATTAAATCCAAAATTACAGATACGTCATTTCCTCTTGGATTAAATTTTGCCAAACGGTGTCCTTCAATAAATAAAGGATGAATATTTTTATCTTTAATGGCTGTAAAGGCTGGATTAAATCGTTCAATATGTCCTATTTGGCATTTAACTTGAGCTTCGTTTACCATTTCTACAATGGATTTTGCATCGGTAATATTTGCAGCCATTGGCTTTTCTATAAACAAGTTTTTGCTATGTTTTATAGCTTTTTGAGCGTAATAAAAATGTGTCGAAGTCGATGAAACAATATCTAAAGCATCGCATTTTTCAATCAATTCTTCGGCAGTTTCAAAAGATTTTAGCTGCATTTCAGCTTCTATTTCAGCGGCTCTGTTTTTATCAATATCAAAAAAACCAATTAATTCGATATCCGAAATTGTTTTCCATTGTTGAATATGAATTTTTCCTAAATATCCTGCGCCAATTACTCCTACTTTTAACATGTTTAGTTTTTATGCTCTTTAAATTACTTTAAACATCCAATTAAATTCATCTTCAATAATTCCAAAACGTATATCGGATAAATATTGACGAACAAAATTTGAAACTTCCCAAGTATTTACATCTGGTAAAGTAATATCTAGTCCTTTATAATGCATTAATTTTATGGGGGCAATTACAGCAGCTGTGCCTGCACCAAAGGCTTCTTTTAAAGTGCCATTTTTAAAAGCTTCAATAATTTCATCAATTGCAATTCTTTTTTCAACCACTTTCATGTTTTTAGAACGCAATAATTCGATAATACTTTTTCTTGTAATACCATCCAAAATTGTACCTTCATCCAAAGATGGTGTCCAAATTTCGTCACCGATAACAAAAAACACATTCATGGTGCCTATTTCTTGAACATATTTAAATTCAAGTGCATCCAACCAAAGATTTTGATTGTAACCTTTCTCCATAATTTCCATAGTTGGCATCATTGCTGCAGCATAGTTTCCACTTGTTTTTGCAAAGCCAACACCTCCAGGAACTGCTCTTACATATTTATCTTGAACATAAATTTTTACAGGCTCTGCATAATATGCACCCGCAGGAGAATTTATAATCATAAACTTGAATTTTGTAGCTGGTCTAATGCCAATAAATTCATCTGTTGCAAATAAAAATGGACGAATATATAGCGATGTGCCATCTAAATCGGGTACCCAATTTTTATCAATTGCAATCAATTCTTTCATGCCATCCATAAAAATTTCATAAGGCACTTCAGGTAAGCACATTCTTTTTGCAGAAATATTAAATCGTTTCCAGTTTTCTTCTGGTCGAAATATTGCAATATCTCCATTTTTTTGTTTGTATGCTTTTATACCTTCAAAAATGGATTGTCCATAATGAATAAAAGTCGTTGCAGGACTCATTGTGATATCTCCATAAGGAATAATTGCTGCTTGCTGCCATTCACCATTTTCGTATGTTGCCTCTAACATGTGATCGGCATATATTCTTGCAAATTGAATATTGTGTTTGTCAAAACTATCAATTCTGCTTTCTTTCACTAGGTTTTTTGTAATCTCCATAGACGATAAATATATTTTTTTAATTTTGAATTTCAAATCAAATACCTTTGACAAAAAATTCGGTTTAGGTAAAAAGCGAAGATACTAAAATAAAATACGAATGAAAAAGGAACTAAATGAAAAGATATTACCAATCTATGATGATTTACTTTTCTTGACAGAAACACTAAACCCTGAACTATTAAAAAATTATTTAGAAAATGCTCAGTTAGTACTATTTGTATATTTAAAAACTGATTTCAATGCTGAAAACAAGCTATTACTGAAAAATTTGACCAATGCATGTAAATTAAAAGAAGCGCATGTTCAATTTCTAGAATTAGAAAATGTAAAAGATTTAAACAAACTTTTTCCTCATTTTTTGGCAAAAAAAATAGTACTTTTTGGAATTTCACTCGAAAGTGATGTTTTTTCAACATCTTATATCCAGCATCACCTTTTTGAATTCAAAGGAAAACAACTTGTTCAAACAAGTTCGCTTTCTATATTAGCAAAAAACCAAGAATTTAAAAAAATGTTGTGGAATAATGGATTGAAACCTATGTTTGAATTATAAAAATATTTTTAAATGATTTTTGCAACTCATAATGATCATAAACTTTCTGAAGTGTTACAGCTTTTGGAAAATAAAATAGAAATTGTATCTCTCAGCGATATGGGTTTTATTGATGAAATTCCTGAACCCTTTTTTACACTCGAAGAAAACGCTTTTGTCAAAAGCAACACCCTTTTTGAAAAATACCAAAAAGAAGTTTTTGCCGAAGATACTGGATTATTTATTGAAAGTTTAAATGGCGAACCTGGTGTTTTTTCGGCAAGATATGCAGGAGAAAAATGCACAAGTCAGGATAATATTGAAAAAGTATTAAAAAATTTATCGGAAAATGAAAATAGAAAAGCATTCTTCAAAACCATTATTTGTTTAATTAAAAATGGAGAAACCTTTTATTTTGAAGGAAAATGCGAAGGAAATATTTCTTTGGTTCAAAGTGGAAATAAAGGGTTTGGATATGACCCAATATTTATTCCACAAGGATATGAAAAAACGTTTGCTGATATTTCATCGGAAGAAAAAAATGCCATTAGTCATCGAAAAAAAGCATTCGATAAAATGAAAGATTTTTTATTGAAAAAATAATCTAAATGCCAAATTGAGCAAAGTGATGGTCAAGATGTTTAGAAAACATGTTGTTCCATTCAGAACTATTCATTTTTCCAAATGAAGGATTTACTTTTCCTTCGTAATGTGAAGCTCCATTTTGTTGAACTTTTTTCATGTTTTTAATCAAATTTGCTTTTTCAGTTTCAAAAATTCGCTCATCACTAACTAAAAATACAGGTGCAGTTCTACTATTTTTAGCATATGGTTTTTCGCCAGTTACCACTTTTTTAATAACATTTTTGAGTAAAAGTTTCATGAAAAAATTTGGTTTTTCTACAGGGATAGAACCATCGTCAATACCGTATGCAATATTAACATGAGCAAGCATTTGAGCAGCATTCATTTTTCCCCAAAGTGGTTGGGAATTTGATGTTAGATTTTCTAAACGGTTTAAATTTTCATTTAAA
>JAGNRR010000026.1 GCA_017988595.1 Chitinophagaceae bacterium | reverse complement strand
ACGGCGGCTGCGGCGCAACATCTATGGTTTTTGAGAAAATGTAATATTTATTATTGTTTATAAATAATATTTTATTGTTTATCGATAATAATTAGTATATTTGTTTTATGAAACAAGTATTTATATTTATTTTATTCTGTTTATTTTTAGTCTCGTTAATTCAATTTAGCTATTTAGCTATTTGGAAAAATTTTATTAGTTCAAATAATCAACTAGATGAAAATAATATTGTAAATCAAATTAGCGATTATTCTTTACTGTCAATTTATAACAGTTCAAAAGAAAACTCATTTATTGCAAAAAATTATACTATTGAAGTAAATCAAAAATTTTATGAACCAAAGGGTTTGGATTCAAATAATAATTTTACTTTTAAAAGCAATAATAAAATTCAAAATGGATGCTATAAAGAAGATAAATTGACTTTAACTATTTCAGAAAAGGAATACATGAAATTTGAAAAATTAGGAAACTATTTTATGTTTATTTATTTTGGAATTCAAACTCTTTTATTGTTTTTGCTTTTTTATATTTCATTTTTATTTTATAAAAGAAATTATTACCAACCTCAACTAAAAATGTTACTTTATATTTTAAGTATTACAACATTAATAATTGGAGTTTATAAATATTGCGAAGGTTATTTTCAACAATATTTTTTGAATAAAATTCTACAAACAAATTTTGTTGTTGAAAATAAATCTATTTGGGAGTATGTTCCATTGGAAATCATTTTTGGAATCTTCTTTTTATTTTTAACCGTTTTATACAAAGAAATGTTATCTCTAAAAGAACAAAACGATTTGACTATTTAAACATGAAAATAATTATTAATTTGGATGTAGAAATGGCAAAACGTAAAATGTCTTTAACCGAACTTTCGGAAAAAGTAGGTATTACGATGGCAAACTTAAGTATCTTAAAATCAGGTAAAGCAAAAGCAATACGCTTTTCAACTTTAGAAAAAATATGTGAAATTCTTGAATGTCAACCTGGAGATATTTTAGAATATAAATCCTAATTAAACAACATGATATTTGATAAAAACAACACTATTATTGGTTCGGAGGGAAAAAAAATGGCAAGTGATTTTATCTTCGATGAAGAGAAAAAGAACTTGCCTATTTTAATTTATACCCATGGATTTAATGGATTTAAAGATTGGGGAAATTTTGATTTAATAGCAGAAAAATTTGCAGAAGCAGGTTTTTTTGTGGTGAAATATAATTTATCACACAATGGAACACGTATTGAACAGCCCGAAGATTTTTGTGATTTAGAAGCTTATCGAAAAAATACGTATAGCAAGGAAGTGTTTGATTTGCAACAAGTAATTGAAACCATTTTTGAAAAAGATTTTAAATATGCAGCTAAAATAAATACCTCAAAAGTAAATTTATTAGGGCACAGCAGGGGAGGAGCAATTTCGATTTTGGCTGGGCAGGACAAAAGAATTCAAAAAATTATTACATGGGCAAGTATTTCAAGTTGCACCTCGCCATGGAAAAACTTTTCGGCAGAAAAAATGCAAGCTTGGAAAGAGCAAAGTTTTTTTAGTTATGAAAATAAAAGAACACAACAACAAATGCCAATTGATTATTCTTTATTTCTTGATTATATTGAAAACCAAAAACAGCTTGATGTAAAAACAGCTGTTTCTTCAATGAAAAAATCAATGCTTTTTATACATGGAAGAAATGATGATGCCGTTCATTATTCCGCTTCCGAAGAATTACATGAAAGCAATAAAACATATTCTACTTTATTGCTTTGCGAAGGAAATCATGTTTTTGGAAGACAACATCCTTGGCTTGAAAATTATTTACCTCAAGAAAGTATTTTTATTGTTGAAGAAAGTATTGAGTTTTTGAAATATGAAACGTGAATTATAAAAGACTTATTTTCAGTTTTTTCTTCTTTTCTTTTTGTCTTGATACAAAAAGAAACAAAAAAATCAAGTCTTACGAGTAAAAGCTACTCCAAAACGTTTTCGGCTAAAATTTCTAAACTCATTCACCTGTGGCGAATTCAAACACTAGAAATTTTTTGACGCCTCAATCGTTTTTCCGCTTAACGCTTTTTCTCGAAGGACGGTCATTTCTTTTTCAATAAAATTAGTTGAAAAGAACAAGTAAATCTTATTATAAAAAACGAATGCAAAGAAGCTGAGCCACCGAAAAATCGGCGGCTAGCAAAGCCTTGGCGTGGGGCGATATTTTTCGGTCTCTTTTTCTTTTGTAACTTTTCTTTTGGAGAGGCAAAAGAAAAGTTAAGTGAAATTAGATTTTAGTGATTACACTAAAAAGGCGTGAAAAGTTAGAGGAAATATATAGCTGGGTTCTTCCTTTCTTTTTGTCTTAATACAAAAAGAAATAAAAAAATCAAGTCTTACGAGTAAAAGCTACTCCTAAACGTTTTCGGCTAAAATTTCTAAACTCATTCGCCTGTGGCGAACTCAAACACTAGAAATTTATTAACGCCTCAATCGTTTTTCTGCTTAACGTTTTTTCTCGTAGGACGGTCATTTCTTTTTAAACTAATAATTTCTATAAAAACAATCGTCATTGCTGCGGGAAAAGATAAAAATACAAAAAGAAAAGAGTAAAGAAAATAATTTTATAATTCAAATGACGTAAATTTGAGTAGTGAAGAATACAACTATAAATATATTTTCGCAGAGTTGCCTGCGGCAGACTCTGCGAGGACGAAGAAAGTATTGGGTTTTTGAAATTAATGAGAACTAAATAAATTATTATATTCTAAATAAATTGTTGAAGTACTTGAAATAAAGAATTTTAATTATAAATAAAAAATAAATAATAAAACCACTAACGAAAGCATAATTTATTTCGTTTATATGTTAAATAATAAATTAAATTATGAAAAAATCAATATTTATATTAGCTATTATATTTTTTTTAGGAACAATATTTACATTTGCTCAACCTTCTATTCAATGGCAGAAAACTATAGGAGGAAACAATTATGATTATAAACCTAAAATTCAATTAACTAAGGATGGAGGTTATATAATTGCTGAAAATAGTTCATCAAGTATTAGTGGAGATAAAGTTGAAAACAACCTCTCAACAGATATTTGGATTATAAAACTTGATTCAATTGGAAATATTATTTGGCAAAATACGATTGGAGGGAATGAAGGTGATAATACAACAAATATTCATCAAACATTTGAAGGTGGATATATAGTTTCTGGAAATAGTATTTCAGGAATTGGAGGTGATAAAACAGATTCTTGTTATGGTAATTTTGATTATTGGATTTTAAAGCTTGATGAATTAGGTAACTTAGAATGGCAAAAAACATTTGGTGGAAATGAACTAGATGAATCTAATTCAATTCAACAAACAGCAGATAGTGGTTTTATTATAGCAGGATATAGTTTTTCAGGCATTAGTGGGGATAAATTAGAGCCATCCTTAGGACTTAGTGATTATTGGATATTAAAATTAAATAAATTTGGAGATATAACTTGGCAAAATACAATAGGTGGTGGCGATTATGATAATGCTAATTCAATTAAACAAACATTTGATGGTGGTTTTATAGTGGCTGGCGAAAGTTATTCTGAAATAAGTGGTGATAAAAGTGAACCAAAGCAAGCAGCAGATTTCTGGGTATTAAAATTAGATAATTTAGGTAATATAATTTGGCAAAATACAATAGGTGGAATTTCTAGTGATATTCCAATTGAAATACAACAAACTCCAGATAGTGGTTATATTATAGCAGGTATTAGTAGCTCCAATATTAGTGGAGATAAGTCTGAGGCAAATATTGGAAATTGGGACTGTTGGATAGTTAAATTAGATGTTCAAGGTAATATTTTGTGGCAAAATACAATTGGAGGTTTTGCAGTAGATGCTATTCAGGATTTTGAACAAACTATAGATGGTGGATTTATTTTAGCAGCTTTTAGCCAATCAGGAATAGGTGGGGATAAAACTGAACCTTGTTTTGGAGTTTCGGACTTTTGGATAATAAAATTAGATGCAATTGGAAATGTAGTTTGGGAAAATACTATTGGAGGTAATGGTTATGATGTTGCTTATTCTATAAAACAGAAAGCTGATGGTAGTTATGTAGTAGTTGGTGATAGTGATTCTCCTAATAGTGGCGATAAAACGGATAATTGTAAAGGGTTTCATGATTTATGGGTATTAAAAATTCAGCCAGATGTGTTAACTTTAAATGAAAAGAATTCAATATTAAGTTATAATATATTTCCTAACCCAACGAATGGTATAATTCATATTCAATCCATTACTAAATATAAATTACGAATTACGGATTTGCAAATATTAAATCTTCAAGGGCAGGTATTACTTCAAGAAAGTAATAACAATGAAGTGGATATATCTAGCTTGTCAAATGGTGTTTATTTTCTTCAACTTACTAACGAAAGGATGGAGAAGCTCGTCTATAAGGTAATAAAGGAATAATTACTCCCACTCAATTGTAGCTGGCGGTTTTGAACTGATATCATAAACCACACGGTTTATTCCTTTTACGTTATTTATAATTTCGTTTGAAATTTTTGCTAAAAACTCATGAGGTAAATGCGACCAATCTGCCGTCATGCCATCGATTGATGTTACAGCTCGCAAGGCTAAGGTATATTCGTAAGTTCGTTCATCGCCCATCACCCCAACACTTTGAACGGGCAAAAGTATTGCGCCAGCTTGCCATACGTCGTGATAAAGATTTTCGGATTTCAATCCGTTTATAAAAATGGCATCGGCTTCTTGAAGCATAATGGCTTTTTCTTTGCTCACTTCGCCCAAAATACGAATACCCAAACCTGGACCAGGAAAAGGATGTCGTTGAATAAAACTAGCTTCCAAGCCAAGTTCATAACCAATCAATCGCACTTCATCTTTAAATAAAAACCGAAGCGGTTCTACCAATTTCATGTTCATTTTTTCGGGAAGTCCGCCTACATTATGATGCGATTTTATTGTTGCCGAAGGTCCATTTACCGAAACACTTTCTATAACATCAGGATAAATCGTGCCTTGACCTAAGAAGCCAACATCGGTCATTTTACTAGCTTCATCTTGAAAAACATCAATAAATAAGCCGCCAATAATTTTTCGTTTTTCTTCGGGGTCGCTTACACCTTCTAATTTTGAGTAAAATAAATCACTAGCATCAACACCTTTTACTTGCAAGCCCAATTTTTCATATTGTGTTAGGACATCTTCATATTCATTTTTGCGAAGCAAACCATTATTTACAAAAATGCAATACAAATTTTTATCAATCGCTTTTGAAATCAACGTTGCTGCCACCGTGCTATCTACGCCGCCGCTAAGCGCCATGATAACTTTTTGAGTGCCCACCGTATTTTTTATATGTTCTACGGTTTCTGTTATGTAGCTGTTTGGTGTAAAATTTGGTTCACATTTGCAAATGTTATAAACAAAGTTTTTGAATAATTGTTTGCCGTTTTCGCTGTGGGTTACTTCTGGGTGAAATTGTAAGGCATACCAAGGATGAGCTTGGTTTTGCATTTCAAAAGCAGCAACGGGAATACTGTTTGTTTTAGCAATAACTTTAGCATTTGGTGCAAGTTGAGTTATGGTATCGGCATGGCTCATCCAAACATTGCAGGCGGTAGTGTTTTCAAAAAGAGCATTTGTTGTATCAATGCTTTCAAGATTTACTCTGCCATATTCTCTGCTTGAAGATTTTTCTACGTTGCCGCCCATTAATTTAGTGGTTAATTGAGCGCCATAGCAAATTGCCAAAACGGGCACTTTTTTATTTATGGCTTCAATATCCACCATAGGGTTGTTTTCATCATTTACCGAAGCTGGGCTGCCTGATAAAATGACACCTTTAAGATGTTCATCAAAGATAATTTCTTTTGAAAAAGGAACAATTTCGCAATACACTTTTAATTCTCTAATATTTCGGGCAATGAGTTGAGTGTATTGCGAACCGAAATCTAAAATCAATATTTTATCTGTCATAAAAAAAAATTAAGCTTGAGCTGGAGGACCTCCAAAATGCATGGGTAAAGGAATGGGTTCTATGTCTTTAATAGTGCCATGAATTTGTTCATATTTTTTTAAATTATCAGCCATTGCTTTATAAAGTCTTTTGGCATGTTGAGGTGTAAGTACAATTCTAGATTTTACTTTTGCTTTTGGCATTCCAGGCATAACATTTACAAAATCGATTACAAATTCAGCATTGGAATGGGTAATAATAGCCAAATTGCTATAAATTCCTTCTGCCATTTCTTCGCTAAGTTCTATATTTAGTTGGTTTTGTTCAGGTGTTGGATTCTCTTGAGACATAAAAAATAATTTTGTCAAAAATACAAAATAATGATGAGTCATTTTATTTTTTTTAAAACTTTAGCTTTTTAAATCTAAAATAAACGATGTAATTTTGAGCCAATGAAAAAAATTAAATTATTGGTGGAATGGAAAATATTTGGTGTTTGCTCATCTTTAGGCGAGCGCATGGGAATTTCTACTGCAATAATAAGAATGTGGTTTATATATATCACCTTTATTAGTTTATGGTCGCCTATTATTTTTTATTTCATTTTAGCATTTATAAAAAATATAAAACGATACATTTCTTTTTCAAAAAGAAACCCAATTTGGTGGCGTTAATAATTTTTTTTGTTTAAAAGTTATTTTATAGTTATATTTGACTATCTAAAATAAAATTTAAAATGATAAAAAAATTTACACTATCAATTATAGCTTTTTTGGCTATATCTACAGTATTAATGGCTCAGGACAACAGACGTTCGAGTTTTAGAGTAAATATCCCTGCGAGTCTTCAAGGATATAAAATTATCGAAGAAAGTACTACGACTGGAACTTCACCATGGGGAAGAGGAATTGATTCTACATGGGAAAATTTTCCAGTAGCTTTTGATCCTAATAACTTGGATGGTTGTACACCATTTTCTTCACCAACTTATTTTGCAGGAAAATTTGCATTAATCAACAGAGGTGATTGCGAATTTGGTGCTAAAGCATTAAATGCTCAAAACGCAGGAGCAAGAGGTGTAATTCTTGTAAACAACTTATTGGGTGTTGCAGGAATGGGCGCTGGAGCTTCAGGTGCTTCAGTAACAATTCCAGTTGTTATGGTTACAACTGCAGATGGTAATGCAATGAGAACATCAATTCAAAATTCTGTTCCAGTTGAAGTTTCTTTAACAGGATGGAGATTTGATCCATTATTAAATCCAATTGATGTTGGTTTTATGAACGATGGTCCAATTATGCCAGCAGGTAGAGCAATGCCAAAACCACAGTTAAACAGCACGTTAAATACTGATGAAGAATTTAGATTATTTACTGGTGGACGAACATATAATTTTAGCACTCAAAGCTGGGATACGATGTTTGTTTTTGGAAAATTATCTGAAAAAGTAGGTGCTTCATTTAATACTTTAGATTCAAACTTTATCAATTATTATTATGCAACTCCTTTGGTTACTACAGATTCAATTGTTTATACAATTATTGATTCTTTAGGTGGAAATCTTGCAGGTTTTGATTTAAATGATTTTGATTTGGGAACTTATAAAATGAGAAATGAAATATATGCGTTACCAAATTCTGTAACAGAAACACCATTATCAGAATTAAATAATACTTGGGAAACTGAGTTTACAGTAACTGATTCGGTATATTCTAAAGCAGCGTATAATAATACTACAGGTGTTATAGCAAATGATTATTTATCAGTATTAGAAGATGGTGGAAACGAAACTCGTTGGGGACCAGTTTTATTTGTAAGAAATGGTGGACACTCTGCACGTCGTGTAAGTGTTAGAGTAATGCGTGATGTAATTACAGATTCAGTTTTTGATGGTCAAGAAGTTTCTATAGCAATATATGAATGGACAGATAACGATAATAATTTTGCAATTACAGATGATGGTGAATTAAATGAAATTGCTAATGGAATTACAACTTTAACAGGAGCAGATATTATACCTATTGAAGGTAAAGTAATTTCTGTTCCTATGGTAAATGCTTCTGGTAGCCCATACCGTCCAAAATTAAATGCAAATACTTACTATTGGGTTGTAGCAAAACTTAAAGGAGGAACAGGTAAATATGCAATCGGAGCAGATTATTATGCAGATTATTCAGCTAATTTAGCTTATAAAGGAGGCTCTGCTCACTATTGTAGCTATGGAAATACCTTATTTACTCAAAATGCTTTTTATGGCGGTGGTTATGCAAATGCAGGTTCTCCAAGTATTGCATTACACATGAGTAAAGCTGTTGATCCAGATGGCATTATTGATATCTCTTTAGAAGGCGATGTAAATATTTTCCCAAATCCAGCATCTAATGTGTTGAACATTGATTTGGAATTGGATAATGTAAGCAAAAATGTACAATTTGATGTTGTTGATATGACTGGTAAAGTAATATACAGCAACACAAAATCTAATTTTACTAAAGAAGTAGTAAAAATCAATACGTCTTCATTTGCAAACGGAACATATTTGTTGAAAATTTCAACGGATAAAGGTTCTGCAAATGCAAAATTCAATGTAGCGAAATAATTAAAATAATTTTTTCCTAAAAAAACCTTCAACATTTGTTGAAGGTTTTTTTTATGCAATTTTCATTAGCATCTAAATTTTGGTGTACATTTGTATGACATGAGTTGCGGATCAATAGCTACAGAAAGTAAACCAGAAAAAATAAAAAAACCAGATTGGTTGCGTGTAAAATTGCCGATAGGCGAGAGTTATAAACACGTTCGGGGTTTGGTAGATCAATATAAATTACACACCATTTGCCAAAGCGGCAATTGTCCAAATATGGGCGAATGTTGGGGTGCAGGAACAGCCACATTTATGATTTTAGGAAATACATGTACACGCTCATGTGGATTTTGTGCGGTATCCACAGGAAGACCAGATCCAGTAGATTGGGATGAGCCTCAACGAGTGGCGGAAGCGATAAAATTAATGGAAGTAAAACATGCTGTGCTGACAAGTGTGGATAGAGATGAACTAAAAGATGGCGGCAGCATTATTTGGCATAATACCGTAAAAGCAGTTCGTGCATTAAGCCCCGAAACAACGCTTGAAACCTTGATTCCAGATTTTAAAGGGGAACTTGAAAATATTCAACGCATAATTGATGTTGCACCAGAAGTGGTTTCGCATAATATTGAAACCGTAGAAAGATTGACAAAGCAAGTTCGTATTCAAGCAAAATATCATAGAAGCATGAGTGTGATTAGAGCCTTGAAAAATGGAGGTATGCGCACAAAAAGTGGTATTATGCTTGGGTTGGGGGAAAAAAAAGAAGAAGTTTTACAAACACTACAAGATTTAAAAGACAATGGTTGCGATGTGGTAACGATTGGTCAATATTTACAACCTACAGCAAAACATTTGCGTGTGGAACGATTTGTTCACCCAGATGAGTTTTTATTTTATCAAGAAGAAGGATATAAAATGGGTTTGGATCATGTGGAAAGTGGACCGTTAGTTCGGTCTTCATATCATTCTGAAAAACATTTGGTAAGCGGTAGAAAATAATTTTTTTGCTTAAGCTAATTGATAAATTGATGGAATATTTCTGCCAAAATCATCATAGTCTAATCCATAACCAATGACAAATTTATTTTCGATTTCAAAACCGACATATTTTACTTCCAATGGAAATTTTAATGCATCAGGTTTTTGAAGTAAGGAACAAATCGTAATTGAACTTGGCTTTCTTTGTTGCAAAGAAGCTATAAAATGAAAAAGTGTAAAGCCCGTATCTACAATATCTTCTACGATAATTAATTCTCGGTTTTCGATATCTTCTTTGATGTCTAAAATAGTTTGAAGTTGATTGGTGCTTTCTGTACCTTCATAGGATTTTAGTTTCACAAAAGAAACGGAAGCATTTGTTTCAAACAATTTAAAAATATCTGAAGCAAACATAAATGCACCATTTAACACTACAATAAAAAGAGGATTTTTGTCTTTGTAATCTTTATTTAATTCGTTTGCTATAACTTTTATCCGTTCTTCTATTTCTTTTTTAGAAATAAAAGGTACAAAATTTTTATCTAAAACTTGAACTGCATTCATGTGTTTATTTTCCATATATTAAATCATCAAATCTCTTTTTTAAATCTTTTACTTCGTCCGAAACGCCAGGTTCATTATAATTTCTGTCTACTTTTTTAGGCTCTGGTTTTTTTGCAGGTTCTATAACAACTACTTTTTCAGGTTTTTTTTCTTCAATTACTTTTGCAACTTCTTTTTTTGGTTCAGTTTTTGCTTTTTCTTTTTTGGCTTCAGTAGTTGGTTTTTTATCTTTTCCAGGTTCGTTTTTTACGATTACTTTTTTTACTTCTTCTTTTTTTAATTCTACAGGAGTTGTTTTTATGGTATCAGGTTTTGTTTCTTCAGGAATAATTGTTTTAGTAACCACCTTTGTTGTTTTTAAATCACCATTGCCAAATAGTTGATCAATTTTTTTTGCTTTTTTAGGATCTAAAATGCCGTCTGCAGGCACCACTTCTTGAACAGTTTTTGCTACAGCTACCGATTTTTGAACAACAATAACTTCTACAGGTTTTTCATTTTTTTGAAGTTCAAGAAGTCTTTGTTGTTCTATATATTCCGCTTCTTTTTTGGCATCTATTTCCGCTTTTTTTTCTGCTTCTTGTATTTGAATTGCTAATCGTGCAGCTTCTTTTTCTTCTTCTTCTAATCTGTTTTTTTCTTTTATTTCTGCTAAAATTTCTTCTGTTGATTTCTCAGGAGTTGTTTCAATAATTGGGGTTGTTTCAACAACTTCTGGTGTTACAATTTTTTCTTTATAAGCAATCGTTGGTTTTGTTTGAGAAGCAAGCAAAGGAGTTTTACTAACATTGGCTTTTAAATAAATTTTTTCGCCAACTGCGGGCTCTTCATTAGGTTTTAAATTATTTAGCTGATATAAATTTGTAAGTTGCACAGCTTCGATTTGTGAAATCAATTGCATGTTTTCGCCTTGTTGAACGATATGAACATCATCGCTTCCCATTTTTCTTTTTCGTTCTAAAAAAATAAATTGATCAGCTTTCAACGGTTCATCTTCAAGGTCATTAAATTGTAATAATCTTGCATATCGAATATTATTTTCAATTGCTTTGGTTAATAACACATCGCCTTTTTTGGCATAAAAACCTTTTAATCCTTTATAGGATGTTGCTTTTTTTTCTTCTTCATTAGTTGTAGTATATGTAGCAATTACATAATCTTTTTCTGGAACAACTTCTGCCGATGTTGTTTCTGTTTTAGATATTTCATTTTGCAATGCTGCCAAAGTATGTTCTTGTAAATTATATTTTTCAATAAGATTTATTAGTCTTGTTGCATAAACAGGATTTGTTGCATAGCCCGCTTTTTTCAATCCTTTTGCCCACGATACATAATCGGTAGGTTCAAACTTAAATAAAAAATCATATCGAACATTTCCTTTTAAAAAATCAGAATGATCGGTATAGGATTGCATTGCAGAGGGATATTTTCTAAAACATTCTTGTCGTTTATCATCATCGTGCAACATGGTTTCTCCTTTCCATGTAGTTTTGCATTTTATGCCGAAATGATTGTTGGCTACTGTTGCCAATTCACTTCGTCCGCTGTTGCTTTCATGAATGCCTTGAGCAAGTGTAATGCTTGCAGGAACCCCACTTCGTAATTGTTCTGCTTTTGCAATTTCTTTAAACGTTAAAATATAATTTTGAACTTCATTTTCATTATCATCTTGCGCTTGCAGAGAAAATGAAAACAAACAACAGCCTAAAATGCTTAATATTAAATACTTCATAAGTGCAAATTTCGTTTATTTTTTATAAATCAACATGATACCATCTCTAAAAGGCAAAAGTACATTTTCTACTCTGGTGTCCTGTTCTATTTTTTTGTTAAATTTATCAATAGCTTTTCCATTTTTACTTGCTTTTGCAACATCTAAAATTTCGCTGTTATAAAGCACATTGTCCACTATCATAAAACCACCTTTGTTCCATTTTTCAAAAATCATATCATAATAATTTTCATAATTTGTTTTGTCTGCATCTAAAAAAATTAAATCAAAACAATCATTTAGTTTAGATAAACTATCAAGTGCATTTCCATAAATAACTTCGATATTTTTTTTTGAACTAAGGTATTTTTCATGAAAATTTTCTAAGGTTTTTTCAAGTTCTAATGAAATGATTTTTCCATTTTCTGCCAAGCCTTTTTCCAAACACAAGGTGGCATATCCAGTAAAAGTGCCTATTTCTAAAATGTTTTTTGGTTTTATCATTAAACTTAAAAACTGAAAAAAATTTCCTTGCAAATGCCCGCTGAGCATAATGGGCAAATCTGTTTTTAAATACGTTTGCCGATGCAAATCATAAAGCAATTCATTTTCTTTTGTGCTATGCGCTTCGCAATATTGCTCAATTTCTTTGGAAACTAATCGATGCATTTTAGTATAATTAAGCCTTACTTTTGACAATAACATGATTGCGATTCGTACTTTTTGTACCTTGCATTTTTAATTCCGAAAGTCTTTTTTTGTCAGCTTTTATAAATTCGCTGATATCATTTTTTTGCTTATCGGTTAAAGGTTTTCCGTTGATTATAAAATCTACTCCTTTAGGTTCTTTTATATATCCCATAGCTAGTTCGTTTTAAAATATTTTTCAATTAATGTGTTGGCTGCCAATGTGTTAATAATCATTAATTGACCGCCAAAGTGTATTGCATTTAAAGATTTTTTATAATGTTCAATAAGTTGTGTTTTTGCTGTAAATGAAACGTAACCTTCAAATCCTTGTTGAAACGAAATTTTACAAACATAGGCAACCAAATTTCCAGCTACACCTTCATAAAGTTTATTTCTGCCTAAATTATAGGGTGCATTTTCAAGGATGTTCATATAAATGTGATCGGAATTTATGGTTAAACTCACTAAACCTTGAATAATATTTGGATTGTCAATTATTGTTAGCTTATAAACTTCTTTACTGTTATTATTTAATTCTTTTTTCCAGTTAAAGTTCCAGCCATTTTTTTTGGTGATTTGGTTTAAATCATTATTTGTAAATCGCAAAACTTCCGTGCGGAAACTATCTCCAGAAACTGTATTTCTAATTGAGTTTGTTAGCGCATCAATTACAAAATCGAGTTTTATTTTTTTTTGATGTTTCACATTACGAATTTACTAATTTATTTAGTACTTAACAAATTAATCCTTGGTTTTGAAATTGCTATCATTTTTCTTTGAAATTAAAAATAATCCAATAAATGTAAGCAATCCATTGATAATTAAAAGTTCAATACCAACTTGATAGCCATTAAATAAATCGGCAGAATATGTTTTTATCAACCATGAAATTATTGGCGATAAAATGCAAATTGCAGTTATCAGCAAATTGTCTTTTACAAATCTTTTGGTAAGAATGCCAAAGGCAAATAAGCCTAAAAGTGGTCCATAAGTGTATCCTGCAACATCAAGAATGATATAAATAATAGATTTATTTCCTATCCATTTAAAAATTAAAATGCAGAGAAAAAAGATAATTGTAAATGAAGCATGAACTAATAAACGAATTTGTTTTCGTTTTTTCTCATCCCAATTTTCATTTCGTTGAAGCCCAAGCATATCAATACAAAAAGAAGATGTCAATGCGGTCAATGCACCATCGGCACTTGGAAAAAGCGCAGATATCAATGCGATTATAAAAATAATGCCTATGGCTTGAGGAAAATAATTTAAGGCTACCGTAGGAAATAAATCATCGCCAATAATATTTTTTCCGTTTGCAATAAATTCATGATCAACATAAGCACCTTGTTTTGAAAGCATAAAAATGTACAGTAAACCACCTAAAAATAAAAATAAAAAATTTACTAAAACAATTACAGTACTAAACGTGATGACATTTTTTTGTGCATCTTTTAATTTTTCAACACTGATGTTTTTTTGCATCATTTCTTGGTCAAGCCCTGTCATGGCAATGGCTATAAATGCACCACCAATAATTTGTTTTAAATAATAACCATTGCTACTCAAATCAAAATTAAAAATTTGTGTGTAGCCTTTTGCTTGCATCATAGAAAATGCTTCACCAACTCCAAGCTGTAAATTAGATAAAATATAAACGATACAAATTACCAAACCCGCCAACATTAATGTGGTTTGCAATGTGTCCGTATAAACAATTGTTTTTACACCACCTTCAAATGTGTATAGTACAATCATAATTAAAATAATAATAGTGGTTGCCCAAAAAGGCACATGCAAATTATCAAGAATAA
>JAGNRR010000180.1 GCA_017988595.1 Chitinophagaceae bacterium | reverse complement strand
TAATGAATTTAAAATGCGTGTGGAAATGAAACAAATTGGTATTCGTCAAGAAGCCCAAAAAGTTGGAGGCATTGGAAGTTGTGGACGTGAACTTTGTTGCAGCACTTGGCTTAATGATTTTAAATCAGTGAGTACAGCTGCAGCTCGTTATCAAAATTTATCTATTAACCAAACAAAACTATCTGGTCAATGTGGTCGATTGAAATGCTGTTTGAATTATGAACTAGATACTTATATGGATGCCTTAAAAGTTTTTCCAAATAATGCAGATAAAATTCAAACACAACAAGGCATTGCTTTTTTGCAAAAAAAAGATATTTTCAAAAAATTAATGTGGTATAGCTATGCAAAAAGCAATAAATTATATCCACTTTCAATTCCTAAAGTATTGGAAATAATTGAACAAAATAAAAAAGGCGAAAAACCTTTTGAATTAATAGGCGAAGAAATTGAGAAAAAAGAAAATGGCGAAAAAGAATTGGAATTTGTAGATACAGTAGGACATTTTACGTTAAAATCTTTGGAGAAGAAAAAGAAACCAAATAACAAGAAAAAAAATACTCCAAATTCACCAAATGGTGCAAATACAAATGCACCAAAGCAACCTCAAAAACCTAAACCTAAGCCTGAAAATGCTGTATCAAATCCTACAAACCCTAAGCCTTTAAATAGAATTAATCAGCCAGAAAACACTTCGCCAAATGGTTCTACTCCAAAACCCAACAATAATAAAAAGAAATATAAAGGACCAAGAAAAAAACCAGGGGAACAAAATGGAGCTTAAGATTTTAATTATGAATTAAAAATTACGAATTATTTTATTTTAAAATCTAAATAAAAAGCAGCTTAAATTCATTGCCAGGAATGAGGCAATCTATTTAGTATTTGAAATTTCCGCTGAAATCAATATTTTTTCGAGAATTAGCTGTTTTATTTTTTCAAATTCAAAATTCTCAACTCAAAATTAAAAAAATTTACCCCGGCACTCTACTCATGTATTTCTCCATTTCTTTAAGTTGAGAAACGATCATATCATTTTTGGGTTTACAAGCCTTTGCTTTAGCAAAATAATGTTTTGCACCTCTAAAATCTCGTCTATCGGCACAAATGCCGCTCAATTGTAAATAGGCAGTGGCTTCTGTGTCTTTGTCGGGCAATCCAAGGCTAACAGCTTTACGCATATTATTGTATGCTTCTTTTTTATCGCCTTTTTTAAACGCTATACTTCCAAGTTGCAAGTATGCAGTGCCTTCCATATTTTTTTCGGTTATTCCAGCATCAAGGCTTTTTCTAATTTCATCTTCGGCATCTTCAAAATTTTCGCTCATTGTTGAAAATTGTGATTTCAACATATAATAAGCCGATCGTACTGGTTTGTATAAATATTTTGGATATTTAACCCTGTCCAATAAGGCTTTTGCGCCGTCAACATCGCCACTTTCCACATATCGCTGAATTAAGGTTATTGGTCCTATCATAAAATGAGCCACTAACATTAAAATGCCAACTAAAAAAAATATCCAAGAGGTATAAAGTCCATTTTTAACTAAAAAACTCATATAAAACCCAAATGCAATGGTAAGCAAGGCAATAGGTAAACGATATAAAACGATAAATTTTCTGATTTGATATAACATAGAACTGCAAAGCTATTAAAATAAAAATGAAAAAGGAATTTTGAATTACAATTTAAAAATGAAAGTTGAAAATTTAAAAATATTGAACTTTTAACTGCTTTTTTTTCAAAAAGGGGTTACCTATGCCTACATTTGCGTATTAATGGCAGACAATATCAAAGATTGGATTGGCGACGAAAGATTACTACGCTCTTTGGCAAAAGGAGACAGTCCGGCTATAAAGCAAATTTATAAGGAATGTTTCCCAACGGTGTTGAAAATGATGATAGCTTATAATAAAACCGAAGAAGATGCCTACGACATTTTTCAGGAAGCAATGACCATTTTATACAAAAAATCGAAAGATGAACAATTTTCGTTGACATGCAAACTGTCAACTTTTTTGGTTGCGATTTCAAAAAATTTACTTTTCAAAAAATTTGAAAAAGAAAAAAAAGAACGACAATCATTAACGCAATCTGAATCTGAAATTATTCAAAGCCACGATGTAGAAATAGAACATTTTTTAGCGCTTGAAGAAAATGTAAAGAAACTTCGATTGGCAGTTGCTAGCCTTGGTCAACCATGTGCAGGCATTATCACTTCTTTTTATATCGACAATAAATCGATGCAAGAAATAGCAGAAGAATATAATTATTCAAATACCGACACCGCCAAAAATCAAAAGTATAAATGCCTAAACCGATTAAAAAAATTGTTTTTAAATAAATTATAAAACTTATGCCAAACAAAGTGGAGCAGATAGAACAAATTGAATTGTATTTGAGTAATCAAATGTCCAATAATCAAAAAGCAACGTTTGAAAAATTACTTCAAAGTGATGCCAGCTTGAGAGAAGAATTGGAAGATTATAAAATGCTTTCAGAAACATTTGAACATTTAAAACAAAAAAACTTTGTAGATAATCATATCGAAATTTTGCGCCAGCAAGAAGCAAAAAACACCCAACATATCAATTCTCAATTAAGTTTTTATGTAAACAAATATTGGCGAACAGCTTCTGTGGCAGCAACTGTAGCAATTATTGCTTCAGCATTTACTTTTTATACCGCTCAAAAATTATTTTTGAAAAGCGAACAAAATCGTATTATTCAATTGGTAAATAAAGATTTAAAAGATATTAAACGCTCTCAAAATGCCATTAAAAAAGAATTTGAAGAAGTAAAAACGTCAGTGCTTCCTACTTCACCTTCAAAATTTGTAGGAACTAGTTTTGCAGTTAGCAATAATGGCTATTTGGTTACGAATCTTCATGTGGTAAGTGGTGGGAGCAAAATATTTATTTTCACAGCCGACAATAAACCTCATGCTTGTGAAATCGTTTCAAAAGATGAAGAAAATGATATTGCTATTTTAAAAGTTCTAGAAGAAGATTTTAAATTTGCTGAAAGTGGAATTCCTTATCGAATTACAAAACAAAATACTGGCTTGGCTCAAAATATTTTTTCGTTAGGGTTTCCTAAAAATGAAATTGTTTATAATGAAGGTTATATTTCAGCTATCAATGGACAAGATGGAGATAGCAGCAAGTTTCAACTCGAAATTCCTGCAAGTCCTGGTTTTAGTGGCGCACCACTTTTTGATGCTCAAGGAAATGTTTTGGGTATGATAAATAGTAAAGAATCTCAAACTATAGGAACTACATTTGCTATCAAAGCAGATTATATAATCAATACATTGAAAAATATTGAAGCTATTTCTTCTAAAGATTTGAATTCTTTAAAATTTAAATCAACATCAAGAACGGAACAAATCAAAGAATTGCAAAATTATATTTGTATTGTAAAAGTTTATAATTAGTAATTTCCATTGCGCTTGCGCAAAAACCATTCTATTGCTAAAAGCAAAAATGCTAAAGCAAAATACCATTTATAATCGATAAGCGAAGCGGTTTTTAAATCGGTAATTAATTTTGTTTTTATGTTTGGATTTTTCTTAATTTTTTCGATTAGTTCATTCCATTGATTTGAATATAAAAATTCGCCATTATGATTTTTTGCTAATTGATTAAGCATGCCAAAATCGGCTGTGGTATTCATTTCCTCAATATTTTGAGCAATCACTTTAAAACTTCCCGAAGCTGAATATTGTTTTCTATTTAACACACATGAGGCAGAATAAGTATAATTTCCTGCGGCAAGTGGTCCTTCGTTTAACGAATACGAATTGTTGGTTTTGTTCATTGCCGAAGTAGTTTTTTTATTCTCGG
>JAGNRR010000025.1 GCA_017988595.1 Chitinophagaceae bacterium | reverse complement strand
TTTATAGATAATGTAATTTATTCTGGGAAATTTAAAATAGAACAAAACGAATTTTCTTTTCAACGGATAAAAGAAGTATATGAAAATTTATCCAATGGAATTATTTCAATTGAAGACAACTTTGAAGCTGAAAATGAAACGTTGGAAATCTATAATGATAAAAAGGTAAAAGTGATGAGCTGTAAGCTGTCAGAATTTAATGCAGACTGCAACAGTGCTTCAATTATAAAAGGGAAATGCATAATAACCGATTCTACAATTGAAATTAAAAAATATTGTTTTTGGTCAGGACAATGTGTTAATTGCGACATTGGCATCATCTATGAAACATACAAATTGAACCCAAAAGGCGTTTTTGAACAAGTTAGTAAACAAGATAAAACATATATTGACGAGAACGATGAAATCAACTTTACTAAAAATGAAATAATGGATTTTAAAACAATAATATCCAATTTTAGTATGCTTACACAAAAAGAAAAAACTAAATTAATAAGCTCTATTTCGAAATAAGCATTGTTTAAAATTCTAATTTTATTAAATTTGAATCAGAAAATATTTTTTTTTTAATTCAACAATTATGACAACCTTATTTATTACAATTTTAATAATATTTTTAACTGCATTATTTTTCGCATATAAAAAAGACATCAATTTAAAACGTGCAAAACTATCAGACTTTTATAAGCCAATTCTATTTGGTATGCTTTTTATTTTAGCTTCAAAACTTTTTAACGGTATGCAAAATTATTTCATTGACGGAAATAAATATTTATCTCAATTTAATATAGAAAGAACCAAATATGATTTGCAACCTGTAGATACTGCAACTCAAGAAAATTATAAATTGTTTAAGCATTGGAAATCATATTTTGGAAGAGTAAAAAAAGATTATCATTTAGAAATTACCCCAAAACAAATTAAGCAAAATGGATTTGTAAATAAATTAATCAATGTGGTAGATAACAAAATCGTTTACGAAGAAGATAGGTATGAAGGGAACAATAAAGCAATTGAAATTGGGTATGATTATCAATCCATGAAATCAAAATTTACACTTTATGAATATAATATAGATAAGCACGGAAAAAAATATGCTAACGAAGAAATTTTATTATCAAGACAACAGTGTTTGGATTCATTAAGTTCATGGAAAAATTCTAATTAAATAAAAATGTCTATTTACCAAAATATTGCAAGAAGGTTTATCGCTGGTTTTATTGACATTTTAGTGTTTATTCCTCTTTCATTAATTTATGATTTAATATTAAATTACACAGAAAACAAAGTATTAATATTTGTTTTAACTATCATTAGTTCTTTTATTACTTTAGGATATTCAGTTTGGTTGCATTCAAATTATGGACAAACAATTGGAAAGGCACTAATGAAAATAAAAGTAATGGATATTGACGAAAAAAAACTTCCTTCACTTAAACAAGCATTTCTTCGAGAAAGTATTTATATAATAATTGGTATTTTGGGGTTATTAAAATTGACCTATGATATTTTATTTAGTGAAGAAGAATTTTTAAAATTGATTGATAACTATTCAGATTTTGGTACAGATATTTTACTATATTGGTTAATATTAGAACTAGTTTCAATGTTTACAAACAAAAAACATAGAGCAATTCACGATTTCATTGCAAATACTGTTGTTTTAAAAGGTGGTGTACCATTAGATTTATAAAAAAAACAAACAAAATCAAAAATTAAACTCAATTAATTTCTACTATTTTTTTTGGTATTGGCACAACTCTTGATAAATAGATAGGCATTTGTATTTGAGCCTATAAATTAAATATTAAACTGATAAAACGACAGACAATGATGGATTTTGACAGACAATTTATGCAAAGCAATGAAGAAGAATTGGAAATTATGCCAATTGTTCCACTTACCGAAGATGAACTAAATGAGGACGAAAAAAAGAATTTACCTAAAGATATAATTCTATTAACCTTGAAAAATATGGTGCTTTACCCAAATGTGGTAATTCCCATTACGGTATCAAGAGAAAAATCTATAGCTGCCTTAAAAGACGCTCAAAAAAAAGGAAAATACATTGGTGTAATAGCCCAAAAAACTGCTCAAAATGAAGAGCCCACAAAAGATGATTTGTATCAAGTGGGCACACTTGCACAAATTATTAAACAAATAAAAATGCCCGATGATAGCATCACTGTTTTTATTCGTGGTCGAATTCGTTTTTCTATAAATAATTTTACTCAAGAAGATCCCTATTTTAAAGCTCAAGTAAATTATTTAGAAGATATCATTCCACAAGGCAATAAAGAATTTGATGCCTTGGCTTCTAATGTCAAAGAAATGGCGGAACAGATTCTTAAAAAATCGGCACATGTACCTCCAGAAGCCAGCATTGTTTTGAAAAACATTGAAAACATTTCGTTTTTAAACCATTTTATATCAAGCAATTTAAACTGTGATTTAGTTGAAAAGCAAAAAATGTTAGAAACCAATAATTTTCATGAGCGCACCGAACAATTACTGCATTTACTTCAAGTGGAATTGGAACATGTAGAACTTAAAAATAAAATAAATAATAAAACCAAAGCCGATATTGACAAACAACAACGTGAATATTTTCTTCAACAACAATTAAAATCTATTAAGGATGAATTGGGCGGCGAAAACAATGATAAAGAATTAAAGGATTTAGAAAAAAGAGCTGAAAGTAAAAAATTTTCGCCTGCGGCAAAAGAAGTTTTTCAAAAAGGAATTGAAAAATTGGAACGCATGCACCCTACTACACCCGATTATTCAATTACTTATAATCATTTGGATTTGATATTGGATTTGCCTTGGGAAGAAATCACGCAAGATGTTTACGACATTCCAAAAGCCAGAAAAGTGTTGGACAATGATCATTACGGCATGGATAAAATCAAAGATAGAATCTTAGAATATTTGGCTGTTTTGAAATTAAAAGGTGATATGAAATCGCCCATATTATGTTTTATTGGTCCTCCTGGTATCGGAAAAACATCATTGGGAAAATCTATTGCCACAGCAGTAAATCGAAAATATGCTCGATTAAGTCTTGGCGGTTTGCACGATGAAAGTGAACTTAGAGGTCATCGAAAAACCTATATTGGAGCAATGCCAGGGCGAATTATAAATACCTTGCGCAAAGTGCAAAGTTCAAATCCAGTAATTATTTTAGATGAAATTGATAAAGTAGGAAAAGATTTTAGAGGCGATCCTAGTTCTGCACTATTAGAAATTCTTGATCCAGAACAAAACAATACGTTTTATGATAATTATTTAGAAATCGAATATGATTTGTCAAAAATTTTATTCATTGCTACCGCAAATAGCTTGAATGAAATTCAACCCGCATTGAGAGATCGATTAGAAATTATTGATTTGAGTGGTTATGCTGTTGAAGAAAAAATTGAAATTGCAAAAAAACATTTAATTCCAAAACAAAAAGATGCTCACGGACTTAAAAAATATAAAATAAAATTTGACAACGAAAGCTTAATAAAAATTATTGAAGATTATACCCGAGAAAGTGGTGTGCGAAGTTTGGAAAGACAATTAGCATCGGTGATGCGAAATGTGGCAATGCAAATAGCATCTGAAGAACAACTTGATAATTTTAGCATCACACCAGATTTCGTTGAAAAAGTATTAGGAAAATCAAGATTTAGCAGAGATAAATACGAAAAAGAAAAACCAATAGGCGTGGCTGTAGGCTTAGCATGGACTTATATTGGCGGCGATATATTATTTATTGAAACTAGTCTAAATGAAGGTAAAGAAAATTTAACCTTAACAGGAAATCTTGGCAATGTAATGAAAGAAAGTGCAAGCACAGCATTATCTTACATTAAAGCACATGCAAAAGAAATTGGAATTGACAAAAGTGTATTTGAAAAAAATAGTATCCATATTCATGTGCCCGAAGGTGCTGTGCCAAAAGACGGACCAAGTGCTGGAATTACAATGCTTACCAGTTTAGTATCTGCCTTTACAAACAAAAAAATAAAATCGCATTTGGCCATGACTGGCGAAATAACATTGCGTGGTGAAGTACTTCCTGTAGGCGGAATTAAAGAAAAAATTCTAGCTGCAAAACGTGCTGGAATCAAACACATTATTCTTAGCGATGATAATGAAAAAGATATTGAAGAAATAAATCCAAAATACATCAAGGGCATTCAATTTTATTATGTCAAAGAAATGATGGAAGTGTTGAAAATTGCATTGGGGTAAAAAATTTTTTTATAGTTGAGTAAAACTTTTAATTTAATTAAACTTATGTTAAATTCATAAGTCAAAGATTAAAATTAAACCTTTATGAAAAAATTATTCAACTTAAATTTTATTTCAAAATCATTATTTATTGCATTGCTGTTAATTGGTTCAAATACTAAAATATGGAGCCAAACAGCAAAAATTACTATTGCAAATGGCAATTGGTCTGACCCAAATATTTGGAGTCCTATTGGAGTTCCAAGTGCATTTATACCAACTGATTCCGTTATTATAAAACACACAATTAATTATGGTGCTAACTTAGATGCTAGAGGAACAGCAGTAAAATATTTTAGTGTTAATTCAGGCGCAAGTCTTACAGGTACTTTTTTGGTTCTTGGGGTGGTTGATATTATTAATAACGAAGGTACTATAAGTGGTGCTGATTTTACTTTTGGTGATATTAATAACTATTTTTATAATTTAGGACAAATTAATTTCAATACTAGTATTTCACAATCTGGTACTTTTATAAATAAATCTATTGGAACAATTAATTCTTCAGGAGCTACTTTATCCACAAGCGATACATTTATTTTAGAACAAGGATCATTTATATTAGTTGATTCTTTTTTATCATCTGCAAATTTTACTGTTAATGGCAATGTGCAATCAAAAGGATTTATAAACGGAGGTATTATTACTGGTTCAACAGGGAAAATTTGTATAGACAATTGTTTTATTAACACAGGAGACATTACTGGAACTATTGATATTTGCGATAACTCACCAAATACATTCTGTGATATCAATGGAGGAACAATAGCAGCTACAATTACAAATTGTACAAGTGGACCATGTACTCAAACATCCTCAACATTTGAAAATTATCAGAACACACTTTTTAATATTTTTCCAAATCCAACAAACAATGTAATAGTAATAGATATAAACGAACCATTTGCTGATTTTTCAATTTTTGATTTGTCTGGAAAATTAATTTTAAAGAACCAAATTTACAATAAAGAAGAAATAAATTTATTAAGTTTAGTAAAAGGAATATATATTGTCAAAATTCAAACTTCAAAATATTCTAATACTTTAAAATTAATTAAACAATAGGTTTTAGAATTTTCAGAAACAATTCTCTACTAATCATTTCTGCACCTAACTTTTCCAAATGTTCGGTATAAACTTGGCAATCTATTAGTTTGTAATTTTTATTTTCTAATTTTTTGACTAAATGAATAAAGCCAATTTTACTTGCGTTAGAAACGAGGCTAAACATGCTTTCGCCACAAAAAATGCTACCTAAATCTACACCATATAGTCCGCCAACTAGTTTTTTTTCCTGCCACACTTCCACCGAAATGGCAATGCCTTTTTTATGCAATTCTACATATGCGTCTATCATTTCATTGTTTATCCAAGTGCCATCTCCTTCTTTTCGTTTCGAATTTGAGCATGCTTTTATAACACTTTCAAAAGCGTTGTTATACGTTATTTCAAATTTATTTTTATTAAAAATTTGTTGAGCACTTTTGCTGATTTTTAATTTTTTTGGAAATAAAACCATTCTTGGATTTGGACTCCACCACAATATTGGTTCACCATCATTATACCAAGGAAAAATTCCAGATTGATATGCTAATAAAAGCGTTTCTACATTCAAATTTCCGCCTATACAAAGTAAGCCATCTTCATCGGCTTGCTCCACATCCGGGAAAACAAGATTAAAAGATTCACTTTTCATAAAAATTAGCCTTTATATTCACCCCAAATTTCTCGAAGGGTATTACATATTTCACCAAGTGTACAATGATTTTCTACCGCTTCGATGACAATAGGCATCAGATTTTCGTTGCCTTGTCCTGCTGTTTTTATTTTTTGCAAACTTGCCAAAACCAATTCTTGTTGTCTATTTTCTTTAAATAATTTTAAATTATCAATTTGTGTTTTTTGAATACTGTCATCAATTTTCATAATAGGAATTGATGTTTTTTCTTCGCTTTGATATTTATTTACCCCAACAATTATTTTTGTATTTGCTTCGATATCTTTTTGATATTTATATGCCGAACTTGAAATTTCATCTTGCATAAATCCTTGTTCAATTGCTTGAACAGCGCCACCTAATACATCAATTCTTGCAATTAACTCCTTAGCTTTTTTTTCAATTTCCAAGGTCAAATTTTCTACAAAATAACTTCCCGCCAATGGATCTACGGTGTCGCAAATTCCACTTTCATTTGCTATAATTTGTTGTGTTTTTAATGCAATTCCTGCTGCAGTTTCGGTTGGCAAACTTAATGCTTCATCAAAGCCATTGGTATGCAAACTTTGTGTTCCGCCAAGTGTTGCAGCCAAAGATTGTATCGCCACACGTACAATATTATTCATCGGTTGTTGAGCCGTCAATGTACTGCCTCCAGTTTGTGTATGAAAACGTAGCATTTGAGCTTTATCATCAGTTGCGCCAAGTTCTTGAGTGATATTAGCCCAGATTTTTCTTGCTGCTCGAAATTTTGCAACTTCTTCAAATAAATTATTATGAGCATTGAAAAAAAACGAAAGTCGTTTTGCAAAAATATTTATGTCTAGCCCTTTTTCAATTGCGGCGTTTAAATATGCTTTACCATTGCTTAAAGTAAAAGCCAATTCTTGAACTGCATTTGCTCCAGCTTCTCTTATATGATAACCAGAAATAGAAATTGTATTCCATCGTGGCACTTCTTTACTACAATATTCAAAAATATCGGTAATCAACCGCATGCTTGGTTTTGGCGGATAAATGTATGTTCCACGAGCAGCATATTCTTTTAAAATATCGTTTTGAATAGTGCC
This sequence comes from Chitinophagaceae bacterium, assembly GCA_017988595.1. GTDB lineage: Bacteria > Bacteroidota > Bacteroidia > Chitinophagales > Chitinophagaceae > JAGNRR01. Next base: position 7,397 of record JAGNRR010000025.1, on the reverse strand, counting down.
AGTAATTTTTTTAATATCAGCGCCTTGCTTTTTTGCCAATGCGATATAAAATGCAAGTAATACAAATGCCGAAGCGTTTATAGTCATAGAAGTTGAAACTTGTTCTAGATTTATATCTTCGAATAATTTTTCCATATCTGCCAAAGTACAAATAGAAACGCCCACTTTTCCAACTTCGCCCATTGCCATTTGATCATCGCAATCGTAACCAATTTGTGTGGGCAAATCAAATGCTACACTCAATCCTGTAACGCCTTGATTCAATAAAAAATGATAGCGTTTGTTGCTTTCTTCAGCAGTGCTAAAACCAGCATATTGACGCATTGTCCAGGGTTTATCGCGATACATATTTTCATAAACGCCACGAGTAAATGGAAATTTTCCAGGCAATTCTTTTTCTAAAGTTGCTTCAGTATAAAGTGGTTTTATTTCTATTCCTGCATCTGTAATCCGTTTATTCTCTATTGACATAATTATTTTATTTTATAAAAGTTCAAAAATTTCTTTTCCAAAATGTTCCAAACTTGGGTCTCTTGCGCCCATTAAAAGCAATACATCTTTTGATTTTAGCGTAGGTAAAAGTTGTTGAAATAATGCTTTTCTGTCTTCAACAAAATAAGCATTCACCCTATTCTCTTTTAAATCATTGATGATATCATTTGCCGAAATATTTTTTTCTGCCGTGCCTCCAGCATAATATATTTCACTCATCCAAATTTCATCTTGAGGTCTTAATGCAGCTGTTATTTCTTCCACTAATTCTTTACGAATAAAACGTGTAGGTCCGTAACCATGAGGCTGAAACCATGCAATTAATTTATCTCCTACAGGCTGACAGGCTTTTATAGAAGCTGCAATTTTTGCAGGATTGTGTGCATAATCATCAATAACTAAAACTTCATTTTTTGACCCCAACAATTGATGTCGTCTATAAATTCCTGGATAAGTTTTCAATGCTTCTTTGCATTGCAAAAGTGAAACTCCACAACATTTTGCCGCTGCAATACAAGCCAATGCATTTTGCATATTGTGTTCGCCAATTGTGGGAATTTCTATCCATTCATCTTTCACTTGAAAACGTATAGAAAAACCATCTTGTGAAAAGTTTTTTCCATCAATTTCTGTATCTTTTCCAAAATCAAGTTCTTTGTTTTTAGAGAATTTTTTTACAGCATCATTACTTTGATTGACAATAAAATAATCTGTTGTATTTTGTTTAAAGGTTTCAAAAATTTCTTCCAATTCAGAAAGTTCTTTGTGGTCTTTATCCATGTTTAATAAAACGCCAATAGCAGCTTTGTATTTCACCAAGGAACCATCGCTTTCGTCGGCTTCAATTAATAAATAATCACTCTTCCCAACATATGCATTTCCTATTTTTCCTTCTTGAATAAGATTTATTATTCCAGCACCAGTTATCATCGAAGGCGAAACACCAGCATGATGTAAAATGTGAAAAAGCATGGCTGTAGTTGTTGATTTGCCGGAAGTTCCTGCTAAAGCTATGGTTTTTTTGCTGGCGCAAATGGCTGCCAACAAATCAGAACGAAACACAATTTTAATCCCTAATTCTTTTGCTTTTTTAATTTCAAGATTACTATCTTCTATCGCTGTTGAAGCAACAACAATTTCAGTTTGTTCGTTTATTCCAGAACCATCTTGCAAAAAACAGTTTATATTTTCAGCTTCTAATTTTTCTTTTATAAAATCATTTTCATGATATAAAAAAAGCCTATCGCTTCCTGAAACATTTTTTCCTATCCCAGATAAATATTGTGCAATTGCACTCATGCCTGCACCACCCACTCCAATAAAAAAAAAGTTTTTGTGATTTAGTATTTCCATTTTAATTTATTTAAGGTACAAGCATCATGTTTTTTGCTTCATCGTTTAAAATTTCAAGCGCAATTTGAGCAGGCAATTGATACTCGGCAGTGAGTACAAATTCTGACATTTTTTGAACCAAATCTGTAGCTGAAGCATCGATGGGCAAACTTGTAGCAATTCGATTTATCATTGTCGTTTCTTGTTCCTTTGCACTTTTAATAGTTTCCCACACTTGACGTGAAACGTAAATTTGTTGCGACATATTATGCTCAAATTCTTCTCGTACTGCCTGAATCATACTTAAATGCACTTCTCTAGCCGATAGACTTTTGTTATAAAATCTAGATATTAAACTTTGAGGATGTAAGCGTTCTAAAAAAAGCGCTAAACGTTCGTAAGCTTGTAATTTTAAACGTAGTACTTCATCGCTTTTTACTGAAAAAAGGGCCAATTGTTTTCGTTCAATTTCCGATGTTAAAAATTTATTGACGATAAGCCAAGTGGCTGCAAGCACAACTAAAGCTGGAAGTATGTATTTTAAAATATCTAATAAAGTAGCTATATTCATTTTTATTAATAAATTTAGTTTGCAAATATACTTTAATAAAAAAATAATTAGAAAGAAAGTATTGTATGAGATAAATTAATATTCTAATTATAATGTATAAAAATCTATTTAAACATAAACTTAAATTTCAAGTCTAATTTTAAAAATAGTATTACATTTACTATTGAAAAACACTAAAAAAATGAGGACAACAATATTTATTATTGCTAGTATTTTTATTTCACTACAATCTTTTGCTCAAGAAATATTTTCAGAAGGAGTTATCAATTACAAGATTTATCTTGATGGAAATACTACTGAAAATGGCACATTTACAGTATTTGTAAAGCAAAATAATATCAAACAAGTATTAAATCTAAATAATGGATTTTCAAATATTAAAATATTCAATAGCAAAACTCAAAGCACCTCTTCACTAAATTTTATAAATGGTGCAAAATATGCTTTGGTATTAACTGCCATGGAAGTAAACGAAAAAAATAAAGAATTTGCAGGTGCTGTTTTTACAAAAAATTTAGACACTAAAAAATTAGCTGGTTATGAATGTACATCTCAAAAAGTAACTTATACAAACGGGAAAAAAGCCACTTTATATTCAACTAATGCTTTAATTCCATCTGCCGAAAGTTTCAATGCTATGTTTCCTGGATTAAAAGAAATGCCCCTTGAATATGAAATGAATAATGGTTCTAGCAGTATGAAATTTGTAGCACAAAGTATTGAAATAAAAAGTGTGGATTCTGAAGAATTTAATATTCCCAAGGATTATAAAATTGTAACAAAGGAAGAATTGCAGAATCTAAAATAAGATATTAGCTTTGCTGAGATGAAATTTTTGATTATCGGTTTGGGCAATATTGGTAGCGAATATGAACATACAAGGCATAATATTGGTTTTGACATCTTAGATGAATTTGCAAAAAAACATGATGCAATTTTTACATCAGGCAGACTTGCAGATGTTGCAACTTTAAAGTTTAAAGGCAAACAACTCATTTGCATTAAGCCAACAACCTATATGAATTTAAGCGGAAAAGCATTTTCATATTGGCTGCAGAAAGAACATATTTCAGTGGAAAATACATTAACATTGGTTGATGATTTAGCCTTTCCTATTGAAGTATTAAAACTTAGAAATTCTGGCTCTGCTGCAGGACATAATGGATTAAAAAGCATTGAGGAAGCGTTGGGCAATAATAATTATCCAAGATTGAGATTTGGTATTGGTAATAATTTTTCAAAAGGTAAACAAGTTGATTTTGTGTTGGGCAAATGGAATGAAGATGAAAAGATGATTATTGAAAAAAAAATAAATTTAGCCATAGAATTTATCGAAAATTTTATAGTCATGGGTTGTCAACGGACAATGAATTTATTAAATGATAAAAAAATTGAACTATGAAAATAATTTGTGTTGGTAGAAATTATAGTGAACATGCTAAAGAATTAAATAATGCCATTCCTGAGAAACCCATTTTGTTTTTAAAACCACAAACAGCATTATTGCTCGATGATAAAGATTTTTATTATCCAAATTTTAGCAAAGATGTCCACTTTGAATGTGAATTAATTTTTAGAATTTGTAAAAATGGTAAAAGCATTTCAAAAAAATTTGCAAAAGAATATTATGATGCCGTTAGCTTAGGCATAGATTTTACGGCAAGAGATTTGCAGCAAAAGCAAAAAGAAAAGGGTTTGCCATGGGAAATTGCCAAAGCATTTGACCACAGCGCAGTAGTAGGAAAATGGAAAAAATTGACAGAGGAAGAAAAAGAAAATCAATATAATTTTGAATTAAAACAAAATGAAAAAATAGTTCAACAAGGAAATAGTGAAGAAATGATTTTTTCGCTGGATGAGTTATTGGCTGAGATATCAACCTATTTTTATTTGAATATAGGTGATATTATTTTTACTGGGACGCCGTCTGGAGTTGGTCCAATCTCGATTGGTGATAAATTTGAAGGTTTTTTGGAAAATGAAAAAATTTTTGAAACTTGTATTAAATAAACAGAACGTTATTTCAATTATATCTTATAAAAAAAGACACAAAAAGTGTAACTTTGCGCTTCAATTTTAAGTAAATACGATGTATCAAGATTTAATAAATAAAGATAAAAAAATAGCAGTTTTAGGATTAGGCTATGTTGGATTACCAATTGCACTTGAATTTGCAAAACAATGTAAAGTAATTGGTTTCGATATAAATGCCGCTAGAATAGAGAAAATGAAAAACTGCATTGATCCAAGCAATGAATTATCGGCTACTGCTTTTGAAAATACAGAAATTGAATTTACTGATAATATTGAAAAATTAAAAGAAGCACATTTTTATATTGTTGCCGTTCCTACACCTGTTGATTCGCATAATGTTCCAAATTTAAAACCGGTACTTTCTGCATCTGAAACTATAGGAAAAGTTTTAAAAAAAGGTGATTATGTAGTTTTTGAATCTACAGTTTATCCTGGTTGTACAGAAGAAGATTGTTTGCCTGTAATTGAAAAAATTTCTGGTTTGAAAATGGGTATTGATTTTAAATTAGGCTATTCACCTGAAAGAATTAACCCAGGAGACACAAAACACACCCTTACAAATGTTGTAAAAGTAGTTTCAGGAAATGATGATGACGCTTTGGAAAATATTGCTAAAACATACGAATTGGTTGTAAAAGCAGGCGTTCATAAAGCAGCAACAATCAAAGTAGCTGAAGCTGCTAAAATTATTGAAAACACTCAAAGAGATTTAAATATTTCATTGATGAACGAATTATCCATAATTTTTGAAAAATTAAATATAAATACATTTGATGTTATTGAAGCAGCTGCTACAAAATGGAATTTTTTGAAATTTTATCCTGGATTAGTTGGTGGTCATTGTATTGGTGTTGATCCATATTATTTAACCTATAAATCAGAACAATTAGGCTATAAATCTAAAGTAATTTTGGCGGGCAGAACAGTAAACGATGAAATGCCTGCTTATGTAGCTAAAAAAATAGTTCAAGATATTATTAAATCTGGCGCTGATGTTTCACAATCTAAAGTTTTAATAATGGGCGTAACTTTCAAGGAAGATGTTTCTGATATAAGAAATTCAAAAGTTGCAACCTTGATTAAAGAACTTGAAGCATATAGTGTTACTGTTCACAGTGTTGATCCTAATGCAGATTCGGATGAGCTAAAACATGAATATAATTTTGAATTAACCCCTACACTTTCAAATGATTACAATGCTGTAGTTGTTGCTGTAAACCACAAAGAATATATTGATTTAGATGAAAATTATTTTAAATCAATAAGTTCTACCAAAGGGATTTTGGTTGATATTAAAGGTATCTATAAAAATAAAATTCAAGAATTAAAATACTGGAGTTTATAATTATTTTTTTAAAGAATCTATTATAAACACTTCTTCATTTTCTTTTTTCATAAAATAGTTTTCTCTAGCAGTGCGTTCTATTGCTTTAGGATTATTTTCTAAAGATTTATTTTTAGATTCCAACATTTCTATTTCTTTTTTCAGAAATGAAATTTTCTCTTTCATATCATTTAATTCTTGCTTTTGATTAATCAATGAAATGATATTGTATTGTGCAAAAAACAATACCCAAACAACAAAAATGCCGCCAAGAATATAAAATTTATATCTGTTAATAAAACCCATTAAATTTATTTGCCAAATTTCAATTGCTTTCCTAAATAAATAGCTTGAGATCCTAACTCCTCTTCGATTCTTAAAAGTTGATTATATTTTGCCATTCGATCACTTCGAGATGCAGAACCTGTTTTGATTTGACCACAATTTAATGCAACAGCTAAGTCAGCAATTGTTACATCTTCTGTTTCTCCAGAGCGATGGCTCATAATTGTGTTATAATTATTATGTTGAGCCAAAGAAACTGCATCTATTGTTTCACTTAAAGTACCAATTTGATTTACTTTTACCAAAAGTGCATTAGCTACTTTTTGATCTATTCCTTGTTGAACTCTTGTAGTATTTGTAACAAATAAATCATCTCCTACTAATTGCACTTTATCTCCAATTGTATCCGTCAACATTTTCCAGCCTTTCCAATCATCCTCTGCCAATCCGTCTTCAATAGAAACAATAGGATATTTACTCACCCAATTTTCCCAAAATTTTACCAATTCCTCACTAGACATTTTTTTTCCAGAAGATTTATGAAAAACATATTTTTTTAATTTCGCATCCCAAAGCTCACTATTTGCAGCATCCATTGCAATTTTGATTTGTGTTTTAGTATTAAAACCAGCTTTTGCTATCGCCTCTAAAACCGTTTCTATTGCTTCTTCATTACTTTGAATATTTGGAGCAAAACCACCTTCATCTCCTACATTTGTAGAGTAACCTCTTTTGCGTATAACATCTTTTAAATAATGAAAAATTTCTGTACCCCATTGTAATCCTTGAGCAAAAGAAGTTGCACCAACAGGCATTACCATAAATTCTTGAAAATCAATTTTATTATCCGCATGTGCTCCTCCGTTTAAAATATTCATCATTGGCACAGGTAACGTTTTTGCACTTACACCTCCTACATATCTAAACAAGCTCAATCCTGATTCATCAGCAGCTGCTTTAGCCACAGCCATACTTACTGCTAAAATTGCATTTGCTCCTAGTTTACTTTTATTTTTAGTTTTATCCAAGTTTATCATGGCTTGATCAATGCTTTGTTGCTCCAAAACATTCATCCCAATTAATGCACTTGAAATTAGCGTATTTACATTATTTACTGCTTTCAAAACACCTTTTCCTAAATACATTTTTTTATTACCATCACGCAATTCTGCAGCTTCATGGATTCCAGTACTTGCTCCAGAAGGAACAGCAGCTCTACCAAACGCGCCATCACTAGTAAAAACTTCAGCCTCCACTGTTGGATTTCCTCTTGAATCTAGAATCTGTCTTGCATGTACTTCGGTAATAAAACTCATTTTATAATAATTTTTGAAATGCAAATTTACAAAAAATAATTTG
>JAGNRR010000024.1 GCA_017988595.1 Chitinophagaceae bacterium | reverse complement strand
TTACATCATGGAAACGTTGAAATAAATTCAACCAAGTTCTTTTTCCAGAAACAAATGCGGCTACAAATTCAATTGTTTTTCCTTTTTTAATTTTTTAATTTATTTTTTTTAAAACTTGTTTTTCTTCATATTCAAAACACACATTTTTAAATTCAATTTCGGAATTGAAACTTTCAATAGTATTGGCATCAGTTACATCAACAATTTTGTTTTCGGCATTTAATATTTTATTCATTCGTTCTAGACTAGCTCTGCCTTTGGCAATGTTATAAAACACTTGAGAAAGTTTTTTTAATGGATCAAGGAGCTGAGTGAATATTAAAATAAACATGATAAATTGACCGCCATCAATTTCTTGTGGCTTGCCCAAAACTAATTTTCCGCCAAACCAAAGAATAATACAAAGTACAGAAACGCCTAAAAATTCAGATAGCGGTGAAGCCAATTCTCTTTTTTTTGCAATGGCATTATTAATTCTAAAAATGCTATTATTTTCTTTTTTAAAAATATGTACTCTATTGGTTTCGGCTCTAAATGCTTTTACAATACGCAATCCTGAAAGTGTTTCATCGATTATGCTTAAAAGTGAGCCGAGTTTTTCTTGTGTTTCGGTAGATTGTTTTTTTAGTGATTTTGAAATTCGACCGATTATAAAACCTGCTATTGGTAACAAAAGAATTAAAAACAAACAAAGTTTTGCACTAATACTTAGCATTACCATTAAATAAAAAATGACCACAACTGGAGTGCTAAATAATAATTCCATCACCGACATTATTGAAATTTCAACTTCGGTAACATCGTTTGTCATTCTGGAAATGATATCGCCTTTTCGTTCGTTGCTAAAAAAACCTATGGGCAGTTGAATGGCTTTTTGAAATAAATTTATTCTCATTTTCATCACTATGCTATTACGCAATGGATGTAATAAATACCTTGAAAAATAAATAAATAAATTTTTAAGAAAATTGCTGATTATTACAATAACAATTATAAAAAGTAAACCCCAAATTTTATCGCCATTATGAGAAATAATTAATTGACTTAAATAATATTTGAATAATTGTAATAAACCATCTGCACTCCAAATTAATCCAGGATGAGAAGTGAGCAATGCATCATCGCCAAAAATCATTTTTAAAAATGGCACTAACATGGCTAATGAAATCAAAGAAAAAAATACAGCAATTAAATTGCAAATAATATAAATGAAAATAATATTCCATTTGCCTTTTAAATAAACAAGTATAGCACTGATATCTTTCATGAAGTGTTGCAAAATTACATAAAATATATTGAGGCAAGCTAAAAACGCAAGTCCAATAAATAAACTTAACGTTTACTTTTTTCCTTTTACCAATTTATAAGAATCCATAATAAATTCTTCTAATTGTTTTCGTTTTAAATCGCCATTTACAACAATTGTATTCCAATGTTTTTTATTCATATGATAACCTGGCAATACTGAATTTGGATATTGATCTCGAAGTTCAATTGCTTTATCTGGATTGCATTTTACATTAAATCTAGTATCTAAATTATCTAAACCGATTAATAAAAATAATTTATTATTTGTTTTAAAAACAAGTGTTGTAGGTCCAAAAGGAGAACTTTCTTCTACGTTTTCCAAAGACAAACAAAAATCTCTTATTTCTTCGATATTCATTTTCTGGTTTAACTCAATCCACTTATTACGCCATTTGAATCAATATTCATGTGTTCGGAAGCTGGTATTGCTGGCAATCCAGGCATTCGCATCATGTTTCCTAAAATAGGAATTACAAATCCTGCACCTGCAGCAAATTCAAATTCTCGAACAGTAACAACAAAATTTCGTGGTCTTCCAACAACTGTTTCTTTGTCGCTCAATGATTTTTGAGTTTTTGCCATACAAACTGGCAATGCATCATAGCCCAATTCTTTTATCATTTTTAATTGGCTTCTAGCTTCACTTGAATATTCAACTCCAGTAGCACCATAAATTTCTGTTGCAATTATCGAAATTTTTTCTTCAACTGTTTTGTTCCAATCATACAATGCTTTAAAATCATTTTTTCCATTTTCTATTTCATCTACAACTGCTTTTGCAAGTTCGGTCGTACCTTCACCACCTTTTGCAAAGCCATATGAAACCACAGCTTTTACACCCAAATTTGCGCAAGCATTAATCACAAAATTTATTTCTTCTTCGGTATCTGCAGGAAAATGATTGATGGCAACTACAGGATTTAAATTATATTTTTTGCAGTTTTCAATGTGCTTTTCTAAATTTTCAAAACCGCTTGTTACTTTTTCTAAACTTGCCGTATTGTATTCTTCTTTTTTAGCACCGCCATGATGACGAAGTGCTCTAATTGTAGCAACAAGAACTATAATTGATGGTTTTAAATTTCCATAACCACACTTGATATTCATGAATTTTTCGGCACCCAAATCTGCGCCAAATCCTGCTTCTGTAACCACAAAATCGCCAAGGCTTAACCCCATTTTTGTTGCCAAAATTGTATTTGTGCCTTGTGCAATATTTGCAAAAGGACCGCCGTGCAAAATTGCAGGATTGCCTTCAAGGGTTTGAACCAAATTTGGTTTTATTGCATCTTTCAAAAGTAAAGCCATTGCGCCTTCTGCTTTTAAATCTCGAGCAAAGATTGGTTTTTTATCAAAAGTAAAACCAATAAATATATTGCCCAATCTGTTTTTTAAATCATCTATATTTTTACTCATACAAAGAATTGCCATTACTTCGCTTGCGGGTGTAATATTAAATCCATCTTCACGTGGAATGCCATTTCCGGTGCCACCAAGTCCAATAACAATTTGACGTAATGCTCTGTCATTCATATCCATTACACGTTTCCATTTTATAGTTCGTGGATCAATGCCAAGATTGAATTTTTTATTTTGAAGGTTGTTGTCAATTAATGCAGATAATAAATTATTTGCTTTTTCTATAGCTGCAAAATCACCAGTGAAATGTAAATTAATATCTTCCATAGGAATTACTTGCGAATAACCGCCGCCTGCTGCGCCGCCTTTTATTCCAAAAACAGGACCAAGTGATGGTTCTCTTAAAACAACAATTGATTTTTTGCCGATTTTATTTAATCCCTCGTTTAATCCTATCGAAACTGTAGTTTTTCCTTCGCCAGCTGGTGTGGGGTTTATGGCAGAAACCAAAATTAGTTTTGCTGATTTTATTTTTTCTTCATCGATTAAATCTAGCGGAAGTTTGGCTTTGTTTTTTCCGTAGTAATATAAATCATCTTCTACAATACCAATTTTTGCGGCAATGTCTTTAATGTGTTTTATTGGTGCTGCTTGAGCAATTTCTAAATCTGAAGGGAATGACATAATTTATAGTTTTATATTTTGAATTTTTAAATATAAAACTCTTTTTGTAAATTTTCAAAATCAATTGAGAATTATTCTGATTCGTTTATTTTTTTATAATTTTAAATCGATGAAAATTAAAAAGTAAAACCGAAAAGAAACTAAAAAAAACGATTCCCGATTGTGGTTGCAATGCGCTTTCTTGTAACATATAAAATGAAAAAAGTGCAAAAAATAAAGTGGCGTATTTTATTTTTTTTCTATAAAAAATATAGGTGCTTAACCAACTTAACATTAATAATGAAAATAATGCTCCAATACCCGATGCAAGCCAGGTTTGCAGATACATATTATGTAAATTTAACGAATGTAGAGGGCAGAAATTATAAAAATTTTTATAAGAAAAAGTTGGCGAACAAAGTTGGGTTTTCTGTGCTTCTTCAGTGTCACCAGCACCTACACCAATTAAAAATGTAGTTTTATTTTGCAAATTTTCTTTTGCTGCTTTCCACATGGCTAGTCGTTTGCTAAAATTATCTACTGAAGTGATATCATATTTTTGGTCACCTTTTTGATTCACAAAATCTGTAGCATCGTGATATCTTCTTAGCAATGGACTGTCTTTTAAAAGTAATAATGAGGATAAACTTCCAATGGTTAAAACGATTCCAATTGATTTTATTAATGCACTAATTTTTATATAAAAAATGAAATACCAAATCAGAAAAAATACTGCAAGAATTAAAATTGTTTTTGAACTCAATAAGATTAAAAAGATAAATAAAATTAAAATCAAAAATATTTTTACAGATTGCCAATTTGAAATGTATTTATTTTCAAAAGGGAAAAGTGCTAATAATATTAATGCAAAAAAAACTTTTGAAGAAAGAATAACAGCATTATTGTGTGTATGACTGGCAAAATTATCATTGAATAAAGCTGAAATCCCTAGTTCATCAAACTGAAAAAATGCACCCATTAAACAAAAATAAAAAGCAACAAAAACACCTAAAATAAAACTCCAAAGAATAAAATTCATTTTGTGTTTATCGAAAAATTGCCAAGAGGAAATAACTAAAGGGAAAATAACGAAACTTAATTTTCGAGTTATGTCTGTTGTGGCTAGTTGTTGGTTTTGTGAATATATTATTGAAATGAGGTAAAATAAAAATAAAATTAGCCACCAAATATTGTGACCTAATGTAGAAATTGGGTTTTGAAAAATATTTTTGTATTGACCAGATAATATCCAGGAAGCAACTAAAACGCCAATTGAAATGCTTTGAAGATTGTAAAATAATGGAATGAAAAATGCAATTAAACATAAACTGTAAAAAAACAATGTATCGAAAAACGTTATTTTCATATTTAATGGCGAAGATAATACAAGGTTTTTGAAAGGATTAAAAAAAACTAGAATGTAATTTTAAAAATTGTAATTTTGACCTTTATACAATTTATTTTGTCGGATAGAAAAGAATTTATTGGTGTTGCTTTTTTTACTGCTTTGCAATCTGGTGTAAAATTGATTGTAAACTTTATTATCGGAAAAATGGCTGCCGTTTATTTAGGTCCAGTGGGTTTAGGTTTATTGGGTCAATTTCAAAATTTGGCAAACTTATTTCAAAATTTTTCTAATGGTGCTATTCAAAATGGTGTCATAAAACACATTGCTCAAGAAAAAAATATTGAAGAACAAAAGAAAATAACACAAACTGCTTTTACAATTTCTCTTATAATTGGTTTTTTATTTTTTATTGCTGTTGTTTTATTTAGTTCCTTTTTAAACAATTCATTTGTAAAACTGGAAAATTATTTTTATCCATTTTTATTTTTAGGATTATCCTGTTTGTTTTTTTCATTAAATACTTTGATTACTTCACTTTTTAATGCTACAAAAGATTTCAAATCGCTATCTTATTTTAATATTTCACAAAGTATTATAACCTTATTGTTGTTTATACCCTTGACATTTTTAGGAAAATTAAATGGTGCATTAATTGCTGTGGTTTCTTTTAATGTGTTGTCTTTTTTTGTTGGATTTTTTATGTTAAGGAATAAGCGTCTTCAGTTTGCAAAATCATTTATATGGGGAATTGATAAACGAATTGTAAAAAATTTGGCAGCATTTTCTTTAATGACATTAGTAACTGTTTTTAATTCGTCGGTAACACAATTAAGTGTTCGAACATTTATAATCAATCATATTTCAAAAATTGATGCAGGATTTTGGGAAGCATTAAATCGAATTTCAAATTTTTATATTTTCTTTTTAGCATTAATTTTTAGTTCATATATTTTGCCTAAATATGCCGAAGAACGAAATTCAATTGGAATGAAAAATCAAATTTTTTCAAATTTTTATAGAATATTACCGCTTACTATTTTTATATTAGGAGTTGTATTTTTATTAAAAGATGTTTTAGTGCAATTTATTTTTACCAAAGAATTTTTGCCATTAAAGGAATTTATGCCTTATCATTTATTGGGTGATTTTTTTAAAATTTCGGCTTGGGTATTATCCAATTTTCTAGTAGCTCAAAAAAGGGTATTTTCATTTATAATTTCTGATATTGTTTTTAATTTAAGTTTTGTGTTGATGGTTTATTTTTTGGGTAAAAATTTAAATGACATAACATTTTATTATATGCTAAGTGGCATTTTATATTTAGTATTTTTGTTGCCGCAAACTTATTTCACTTTAAATAAAATTTCAACAATTGAGCAAAATTAAAATAGGCATTGTACAGCTAAATCCGCAAACCCTTTGGCGAAAAGGCGGCGGTGAAATTCATGCTCGAAAATATATTGAATATGGAAATAATGATGATGTAGAAATTTCGATTTTTGATTTTAATTCACCTCAACACTATGACATTATTCATATTTTTGGTAGTGCGTATAACTTAAATGAAATAGGAAAATATGCAAAATTGGAAAATATTAAAGTAGTTCATACACCAATTTTGTATCCAACAGAAAGTGTATTTAAGTATAAATTATTTTTAAAATTTGGAAAATATTTACCCTTCCCAACAACATTAAATTTGCGCCAGGAATTACTAGAAAATGCAGATGTGCTTATTGCAAATTCAAATCCAGAAGCAAAATATATTCAAAATGCTTATTCTATAAATGAAAATAAAATTCAAGTTTTAGGGACTGGTGTTGATAGTAGTTTTTTGAAATATAATTTTTCTGAAAATGATTTGCCTCATGAGATTCAACATTTGAAAAATTATATTTTAATGGTAGGCAGAGTGACGCCACTTAAAAATCAATTAGATGTTTTAAAGTTGCTGAAAGAAAATTATAAAATTGTTTTGGTAGGTCAAGCCGATAAAAGTTTTCCTGAATATGAAAATGAAGTAAGAGAAATTGTTAATAAAAACGAACATGTATTTTGGTTTGAAAATTTAAATCAGCATGACAATTCATTAAAAGCAATATATGCAAAAGCCTTTTGCCATATACTTTGGAGCAAAACAGAAGTTGCTGCTTTAGTAAACATGGAAGCTGCGGCATTGGGAACTTTATTGATTTCTAGAAATCTGCAAACAACAAAAGATATTATGAAAGAAAATAGTTTGTATTCTTCTAATGAAATTGAATTATTACATAATATAAAACAATTGGAACTTCTGACATCTGTTCAAAAAACTGAAAAAATAGAAGAAACAAAAAAATATATTAAGGAAAATTATACTTGGGAAAAGATTGTTCAAGATAGTATTGATATTTACAAAAAGCTTTTGAATAAATAGAAATATGAAATTTGATATTTTAAGTAAAAAAAATTTAGCATATTTTCTGTTGTCATTTATATTGCTTGCTAATACTTTCAATGCAATTGTTTTAAGTTATTTTTCAAATTCTACATGGATATTAGCAAGTAAAGAAATTTTACTTGGTTTATTTTTTGTATTGTTTTTTTTAAGTTGGAAGAAGCTATTCTTAAATATTCCAATTTGGTTTTTTATTGTTTTAGCTATTTTAATATCAAGTTTTTTTATCTCAAATGCAAATAATATTACAAAAATTGCAAGCCTTAGACAAATAATAATTCCTTATGTTATTCTATTTGCAGGATTTCTGTTGAATGATAATAAAAATGATGAGATTAAATTTTATTCTTGGCTAAAAGCAAGTGCCTTGTATTTAGTTTTTGCAAGTATTGCAATGTATTTTGTTTTAATTTATAATATCATTGATTTTGAAAAATATTTTGAAATTAAGCAAGCTATTACAACTACATATGGAATTCCTTTTATGTTTTACGATCCAATGTCTGGCGATTTTGTGCGGAATGTGTCTACTTTTTTAGACCCAATTAATTTAGGACATGCATTATTGTTTTTATTTTTAATTATTAAGTCATCTAATAAAAGTGATTTTCTTTTTAAATGGATTATTTTTTTATTTATGGCTTTAACGATTTGTAAAGGCGCTTATCTTCAATTAATAATCATTGGATTGTTTTTATTGAGAAATAAAATACCAATTTTGCTTCAAGGATTATTAATTTTGTTTGGTATTTTTATGGTTGTTTTTTTATCAAATTATCATGAAGGAATAAAATTACATCTTGAAGGGTTTCTTGTTTCTATTAAAACAATTACTTTTTTTGGTCATGGATTGGGAATGGTAGGCAATCAATCTTTATTATTTGGAACTCAAAATACTATCCCAATTTACGATACTTTTATTGGTTCTATAATTGGTCAGCTTGGTATTGTAGGTTTTGTTTTATGGTTGTTGCCATTCGTTTTTATTTCCTCGAAGATTTATAATTCAAATAAATTAGTTGTTTATATTTTATCAGCTCAACTTATTGTATCTGTACTTTCGGAGAATGCCTTTAATTTTTTGAGCATTTATTTTTTAATGCTTTTAGTTGGATTTTCATTTGCTCAAAATAGTTATAATGAAAAATAAAATTGCAATCATAGATCATGTTGGAATAAAATCTGGAATGGATTTTTATACAGGTTCTTTAGCTAAAGGCTTTACAGATAATGGATTTGCTTGTAGTGTTTTTTCAAATTTTGATTTTGAAGGTGATAATATTTCAACCTATCAATTTTTTGAATCTCACAATGATAATAGAATTTTAAAAGGATTGAATTTTTTTTCAGGATTTATAAAGTCAGGATTTTTTGCTAAAAAAAATAATCATAAAAATGTTATCGTACATATTTTTTCATATCAATTAAAAGATGTGATTGCTTATTTTATTTTAAAAATAATTGGACTTGATATAACAGGTATTGTTCATGATGTCGAGAATTTATCTAATGATAAAGATACTTTTCGAAGATTAATTTTAAATAAATGGTGTAAAAAATTAATTGTACAAAATAAATTTTCATTTGATGCTTTATGCATTAATGAATATGAACATTTAAAAACCAAAACGACTATTATACCTCATGGGAATTTTCATAGTTTGCCTTCAAACATTTCAAAAGAAGAAGCAAGGAAAAAATTAAATTTAGCATTGGATAAAAAGTATATATTGTTTTTTGGTCAAATTAAAGAAGTAAAAGGGTTAGAAATTTTATTACAAGCAATGCCAATGATTGGCAATACTATTAATTTAGTTATTGCAGGAAAACCATGGAAAAATGATTTATCAAAATATGATAAAATTATTACTGATAATAATTTACAACATCGTATTATTTCAATGTATAGATTTATTGATAATGATGAAAGAGATTTGTTGTTTTCAGCTACTGATGTAAATGTAATTCCATATAAAAAAATTTTTCAAAGTGGTGTTTTATTAATGGCATTAAGTTATAAATTACCTGTTATTGCTTCAAGATTGCTTCCTTTTCAAGAATTTTTAGAAGATAAAAAAGATGTTTTATTTTTTGAAAATGAAAATGTAACGGATCTATCTAATAAAATTAATCTACATTTCAACAATGAAAATGACGCTCAACTTCGAGCTGAAAATGCATGGCAAAAAACAAAAATAAATAATGATTGGATGGAGATTTCAAAAAAAATGATATCATGGATAGAAAATTAAATATCGGTATTTTAGGAACCCGAGGTATACCAAATCAATATGGTGGATTCGAACAATGTGCACAATATTTAAGCGAAGCTTTAGTTAAAAAAAGACACCGAGTAGTTGTTTACAATTCTTCAAATCATCCTTATCAAGAAAATACCTGGAATGATGTTGAAATAATACATTGTAAAGATCCTGAAAATAAATTAGGAACAGCAGGGCAATTTATTTATGATTTTAATTGTATTATGCATGCTCGAAAAATGAATTTTGATATTGTATTGCATTTAGGTTACACAAGCAGTTCTATTTGGTATTCATTGTTTCCAGAAAATGCTATTAATATTATCAACATGGATGGCTTAGAATGGAAGAGAAGCAAATATTCAATTAAAGTGCAACGATTTTTAAAACTTGCAGAAAAACTTGCTGCAAAACATGGTGATTTTTTGGTGGCTGATAGTATAGGGATACAACAACATTTATTGAAAACCTATAAAAAAGAATCTACTTTTATTGCTTATGGGGCAGAAATTTTTCAGCATCCCAATGAAAAAGTTTTAGCAAATTATAATTTAAAAGCTTATGATTATGATATAATTCTGGCTCGAATGGAACCCGAAAATAATATTGAAACAATAATTAAAGGTTTTTTAAAATCAACATCAAAACGAAAATTAATTATAGTTGGAAATGCCACAAATAATTTCGGAACATATTTAAAAGATACTTACCAAGATGATCGATTATTGTTTTTAGGCGCTATTTATGATGTAGAAATTATCAATAATTTGAGGTTTTTTTCATCGCTATATTTTCATGGTCATTCGGTTGGTGGCACAAATCCTTCTTTGCTCGAAGCAATGTCTAGCAATGCTTTGATAGTAGCACATGATAATATTTTTAATAAATCGATATTGGAAAATAATAGTTTTTATTTTAAAACTGCCGAAGATATTATTTCGATAATAAATGATTTTGATTCTAAATCTTTTTATCAAAATTTCATTGAAAATAATTTAAAGCTAATTTCTGAAAAATACAATTGGCAAAAAATTGCGGATGACTATGAGAGACTGTTTATTAACGTATTGAAATAAAAAAAGTGGAACAATTTTATTTGCCCCACTTCGTTTAAACTAAAATTTAATTTATCTCTTTGTAACTTTTTGAGTTAAAGATAATTTTCCATTTTCAAAAATCGAAATTTGATAAATTCCAGAAGCTATTTTAAGCAAAGAAATAGGAATTTTGTTTTGTCCAATTTCTGTTTTTGTATTTAAAGTTTGAATTGTTCTACCACTCAAATCACTAAGTTTGATAATAACATTGCTAGCGTTTAAAGAATTTATTTCAATATTTAATTCATTTTCAAAAGGATTTGGATACAAACTAATTTGATTTCCATGTTCAGTGAAATTAATTAAAACTACTTCGCTTAAATTTTCTTTTCCATCAATATCTTTTTGCAATAGACGATAATAATTATTTCCATGCATTGGTTTTTCATCAATGAATTTATATGATAAATCTTCATTGCTGTTGCCATTTGTTGCCTTACTTTTTTCAAATCCAATTTTTTCAAAGTTTGTTTGCGAACTTGAGCGTTCTATATCAAACCCAATATTGTTTTCTTCTGTTGATGTTGTCCAGTATAAAATTGAAGTATTGCTTTCTTTTTTTACATAAAAAGATTTGAAATTTACTGGCAAAGGTGCGTTAAAATTATTTACACTATGTACTCTAAATTGACTAAATCCAGTAACTGAAAAACTCAATTCAAATCTATTGTTTGTTGCATCCCATATTGTTGTTGGAGTAATGACACTTAGTACACCAGCATCATTTTTTGTAATTCTTATATTTGGTATATTAGGGTCAGCACTATTTCCTGTTGTTGGCAAAAGTGGCCAGCCTGATGCCAAAGGACTTGCATTATATGTAGTAAAATCATCAAGAGTTAAATATAAAATTACATCTGCAGGTCCATTGCTTGTAGGTGTTATTTCATACCAACGTTTTACATAAGGTTGTCCATTTACATTTTGCACTGACGCATCTACTGTAACACAAGTGTTTACGTTTCCTAAAATATTTCCACCCGGTGCGTCAATAACATTTGCTATTAGCTTACAGTTTGCATCAAAATAGCCTAAATTAATTCCATCTGCATGGCTAACATTGTTACAATTGTTTCCCATAACTGAAGAAGCGTTATTAACAGTAGCATTAGCTAATTCTCCAGTGGGGTTGGTTACAATTACATTGGCTGTTGCTGTTCCTGTACATCCATTTGCATCTACTCCAGTTACTGTATATGTGGTGAAAAAAGCAGGACTCACATTTACAGGATTTCCTGTAATAGCACCAGGATCCCAAGTATAATTTCCTACACTTCCAGATGCAGTAAGTAAAGTGCTAGCTCCTCCAATGCAATTAAATACTGTAGCTGGTGTAACCGAAGTTGATGTATTGGCAGGGAATAAAGACACGCTTGATGTAGCTGTATTACTACAATTATTTATATCTGTACCAGTTACCGTATAAATTCCAGATGTTGAAAATGTATATGGAACATTATCAGTAACACCGCCACTCCAAGTATATGTTGCAGCTCCAGATCCAAATAATGTTGTTTGTCCGCCACCGCAAACTGTTACTATTGCTGGATTTGCAACAACAATAGGGAGTGGATTTACTGTAACTTGAACTGTCGAAGTTCCTGTACATAGAGTTGCATCAGTTCCTGTTACTGTATATATTGCTGATGATGCTGGCGAAAATCCTACTGCATTTGTTACACCTCCTGACCAAGTATATGATAATGCTCCATTACCTGATAAATTTATGGTGTCTCCAAAGCATAATGTTGTTGAAGGTGATGATGTTATATTTACTGTTGGTGGAGGATTTCCTAAAGTTATTTGATCCCAATAGCCAACAGCACCTGCTGTAAAATTATAAAGGTGAATTCTACTTACATCATTTTGAGTAGCATTTCTAAATGGAAAAGCGGTACTCATTAATACATTATCTATATAAATATCAAAAGTATGAGCAATCCAATTTATATTTCTCATTTCTATTTTATACCAAACACCCAATGTAGGAATTGTATATGAATACGTTGAACTTGCAACAAAACGTATTGTATTTGATGAATTGTAACAAAAACTAATACAGTTTGTTGCTGTTACAGCACTATTTCCAGTTACAACATAATTTCCAGCTGCAGTTCCAGTTGGTTTCATGTACCAACTCATTGAAGTTGGAGTAGAAGCTGTAAATGAGGCATATATTCCTCCTAAATGACCGGTATTTGTTGTGCTACTTAAGTGGTAAGTGCCAACTGGCGAGCCAGAATTTAAAACACTAAAAGTTCCACCAACTTGTGTCCAGGTTGGTGTATAATTACCAGATTCAAATCCATCAAAAAATGAAGGATTGCATTGTGAAAAAGAAATTTTTTGAATAAATAAAAAAGCAAAAAAGAGGATAATTTTTTTCATAGAAATTGATTTTAGTCGTAAATATACTTAAAAACAAAAAAAAGACTGAAATAAATTCAGTCTTTTTTTGTTCAGTTTATTTAGTGAAATTTAATATCCACCCATGCCGCCCATATCAGGAGCATGGTTATGTGCTTCTTTTGGTTCTGGTTTATCTGCTATTACACATTCTGTAGTCAATAACATTCCAGCAATCGAAGATGCATTTTCTAAGGCTACACGGCTCACTTTTGTTGGATCTATTACACCCATTTTAAACAAATTGCCATATTTTTCAGTTCTTGCATTAAACCCAAAATCGTCTTTGCCTTCTTTTACCGCTTGAACAATAATGCTACCTTCCAATCCTGCATTGGCAACAATTTGACGCAATGGTTCTTCCAAAGCTCTACGAACAATTGCAATGCCTGTGGTCTCATCTTCATTGTCGCCAGTAGATTTTGCAAGAGCGGCAATAGCACGAATATATGCTGTTCCGCCTCCAGCTACAATACCTTCTTCAACAGCTGCACGTGTTGCATGCAACGCATCATCAACTCGGTCTTTTTTCTCTTTCATTTCTACTTCTGTAGCTGCACCAACATAAAGAACCGCAACTCCACCACTTAATTTTGCTAAACGTTCTTGCATTTTTTCTTTATCATAATCGCTAGTCGAAGATTCAATTTGTGTTTTTATTTGGCTAATTCTTGATGTAATTAATGGTTTTTTACCTTTTCCTCCCACAATTATAGTATTGTCTTTGTCAATCGTGATGCTTTCGCATTGTCCAAGACTTTCCAATTCTACGCCTTCTAATTTGTGTCCTTGCTCTTCGCTAATTACCATTCCGCCTGTAAGAATTGCAATGTCTTCCAACATTTCTTTTCTTCTGTCACCAAAACCTGGTGCTTTTACAGCAGCAATTTTCAATGTTCCTCTTAATTTATTTACCACTAAAGTAGCTAATGCTTCGCCTTCCAAATCTTCAGAAATAATTACTAATGGACGTCCACTTTGCGCTACTTTTTCAAGAATATGCAAAATATCTTTCATGGCACTTATTTTTTTATCATAAATTAAAATATAAGGTGCGCTAAGTTCTGCTTGCATTTTTTCGCTATTGGTAACAAAATATGGCGAAAGATAGCCTCTGTCAAATTGCATCCCTTCTACAACATCAACAGTTGTGTCAGTTCCTTTTGCTTCTTCTACAGTGATTACACCTTCTTTACCTACTTTTTTCATTGCTTCAGCAATCAAAGTGCCTATTTCAGCATCATTGTTTGCAGAAATAGTGGCAACTTGTTGAATTTTACTGCTATCATTTCCTACTTTTTGGCTTTGTTTTTGTAAATTTTCTACAACAATTGCCACAGCCTTATCAATACCTCTTTTTAAATCCATCGGATTTGCGCCAGCGGTAACATTTTTTAATCCTTCGCTGATAATAGATTGTGCCAAAACAGTTGCTGTTGTAGTTCCGTCTCCGGCCACATCGGCAGTTTTGCTTGCTACTTCTTTAGCCATTTGTGCGCCCATGTTTTCAATAGCATCTTCCAATTCTATTTCTTTGGCTACAGTAACACCATCTTTGGTTACTTGTGGTGCACCAAATTTTTTCTCAATTACTACGTTTCTACCT
>JAGNRR010000179.1 GCA_017988595.1 Chitinophagaceae bacterium | reverse complement strand
GTTATATTTTATTTTTCTAATATTGAGGTCATTAAGCTTATTGATTTTAGAAAAATAATTGTATGTATTGTTTTTTAAATCATAATTATATAAACTTAATTTTCCACCAAAAACATTATTATTTGCCAAAGCCACAGTTTTGGCACTATTGAATGAAAAATAATTTTGCCATTCGCCAATGGGCTTTAATTGAGCATCAACAGAAGTCGTTAAGAAAAAATAAGAAACTAATATTAAATATAATTTTTTAAACATTTTGAGAAATTAAAATTACGGTTTTCTAAAAACGAAAATAACACTACTTTATTGTTTTACCATTAAAATAAACTACTTTGTAATTTATCTTTGCGCAATACAAAAAAATTATGTGGGAAAAGCTAGCACGTTGGATTTTAAAATTTAGATTTTTTATATTAATTATTTTATTGGGTATTACACTGCTTATGGCATTTTTTGCATCAAAAGTAGAAATGAGTTATGAATTTACTCAGGCTATTCCCAAAGACAATAATAAATACAAAGCCTATGTAGATTTCAAAAAAATTTTTGGAGAAGATGGCACTATGATGGTTATTGCATTTGAAAAAGACAATATTTTTCAGCAACCATTTTTTAGTTTATACAATAATTGGATTCAAGAATTAAAAAAAATAAAAGGAGTAAATAATGTATTGAGCATACCTGAATCTGTGGGGCTTTATAAAACAAAAATTGATGGAATTGATAAACTTGAAACGAAGAAGATTTTTGAAGGAAATAATTTAGATAGTGCTAAAGTTGAATTTTTAAATTTTCCATTCTATAAAAATTTATTGTATAATGGAAATGTTTATTTGACAGCAGTATATTTAAATCCTGATATTATAAAATCAAAAAAAAGAGTGGCTTTGGTAAATGAAATTGAAAAAATTTCAAATCAATTTGCACAAACACAAAAACTAGAATTGCATTATTCAGGTTTGCCATTTATAAGAACAAAATTTGCTGAGAATGTAAAGAACGAAATGAAATTAATTTTATTTTATTCGCTTTTACTAACGTCGATAATTTTAATTTTATTTTTTAGATCAGCAAGTGCTGTTATTTTTTCTTTGTTGGTAGTTATAATTGGTGTTATTTGGTCAACAGCATTTATTTATCTTTTAGGCTTTAAAATAACATTGCTTACAGCATTGATTCCGCCATTAGTTGTTGTAATTGGTTTGCCCAATTGTGTTTATTTTCTAACAAAATATCATTCTTTATTTGCTAAAAATAAAAATAAACATGATGCCCTTTTAGGTATGGTAAGTAGTATGGGAATTGTTACTTTATTTACAAATCTTACAGCTATGATAGGTTTTGGTGTATTTTATTTTACACAAAGTCAAATATTAAAAGAGTTTGGATTGGTAGCTGGTATCAATATTGGCTTGCTATTTTTAATAAGCATAATGGCTATTCCTTCGTTGTTTTCTTATTTGCCACCGCCAAAAGAAAGGCATTTAAAATATATGGAAAACAATTCTTTTGATTCGATAATTTTAAAAATTCAACAACTTGTTTTTAATAAGCAAAGACAAATATTAATTATCACTGGAGTAGTGCTTTTAATTTCATTTATTGGTATTTCTTTCTTGCAAAACAGAGCATTTGTTGTTGATGATTTGCCAAAAGAAGATGTGATTTATAAAGACTTAAAATATTTTGAGAAAAATTTTGGAGGAGTGATGCCTTTAGAAATTATTGTTGATACTAAGAAAAAAGGTAAGGCGGTTTCGCTTCCAAATATTTCAAAAATAGATGCTTTTACAAATGAATTAAAAAATAATAAAGAAATTGGAAAATCATTGTCATTTATTGAATTATTAAAATTTGCAAAACAAGCATTTTATAATGGCGATAGTAATCATTATCAAGTGCCCAATATGTATGATGCGGCATTTATTCAGCCATACTTGAAAATGGAAAATAAAAAATCTGAAAATAATCAGTTTGGAAATCTTTTAAATTCATTTATTGATAGTACAAAACAAAAAGCTAGAATTAGCGTAAATATTGCTGACATTGGATCACAAAAACTTAATATTTTACTAAATACATTAACTAAAAAAGCTAATGAAATTTTTGATACTTCCAAAACAAATATTGTTTTTACAGGTACAAGTGTTGTTTTTTTAGAAGGAAGTAAATTTATTATTAATAGCCTAGGAGAAAGTATTGTTTTGGCTTTAATAATGATTGTGTTGTGTATTTTATTTTTATTCAAAAATATT
This sequence comes from Chitinophagaceae bacterium, assembly GCA_017988595.1. Taxonomy (GTDB): domain Bacteria; phylum Bacteroidota; class Bacteroidia; order Chitinophagales; family Chitinophagaceae; genus JAGNRR01. Next base: position 1,643 of record JAGNRR010000179.1, on the reverse strand, counting down.
CGAATTGTTGTTATAGCAATAACTATAAATTGTATTCCCTTAATTATTACAGCTGGAATCATGGGATTGACAAATATTCCATTAAAACCCTCTACCGTTCTAGTTTTTAGTATTGCCATGGGAATTGCAATTGATGTTACCATTCGTTTTTTGGTAAATTATAAACAAGAATTACCACGACAAAATTTTGATATTAAAAACACTTTATTGGCTACTATTAAAGAAACTGGTTTAAGTATTATTTTTACATCATTAATTTTAGCAGGTGGGTTTATAGTTTTTATATTTTCGCAATTCGATGGTACAAAAGCAATAGGATTGTTGATTTCAATAACGTTGTTGTTAGCAATGATTATTAATCTTACTTTATTGCCAGTTTTGTTATCAAGATTTGAAAAATATAAAAAAGGATAATAAATTATTCTTCCTCCTCTGTATTTTTCATTTTCATAAATAAAGTATAAGCTCCTTTGGTTACAATATTCTTACTGTTAAATAATTGAGGTTGCAACACTTCATGCCATCCATTTTCATTATTACCTAAAAGAATTGTTTTGAATTCAAATTTGTTTTTTGTATTTTGAACAAAAACATAATTATTATTTTCAAAATTTATAATTGCATCTTCGGGTAGTACATTAGAGATTGAATTTCGAAGCTCAATTTCAGCATTCATATACATTCCTGGAATTAAGGTTTTGTCGTATTCCGAAAAATGACAATGCACTTCTGTAGTTCCATTGCTAGAAACATCTTTGCTGATTAAAATTATTTCACACAAATATTTTTTTGTAGGATTTGAATTGCTATATGCATAAATTCGTTGTCCGATATTTAATTTTGCAATATCTTTTTCGAAAATATTCAAATTTAAATGAATATCACTAGGATTTACTAATTCAAAAAGCACGTCAGTTGGGCTTACATATTTGCCGATATTGACATTAACTTTAGATACAAATCCATCAATTGGCGAATAAATAGAAATACTTTTTTGAATTGAATTAGCGTTTAAATTTTTTGTTGGAATGTGTACAAGATTTAATTTTTCTTGAAATGAATTTACCAAAATTTGTTGAGATAAGTATGCTGCTTTAGCTTGCTCAAAAATTTTATCGCTTGTTGCTTTACTTTGGTTTAATTCTTGTTGACGTTTAAAATCTTTATATAACAAATTGAGTTGTGTTTTTGCAGTTAAATAATCTTGCTGAATTTGAATGTATTGTTGATCCTCAACAGTTGCTAATATTTCACCTTTCGATACATGGCTTCCTGGGAGCAAGCTTGTTCTTTTTAAATAACCGCCAAGTGGAACACTTATAGAAATCATATTTTGCGGTGGAACATCAATTTTTCCATTAACTTTTAATATTTCAGCTACTTCTTTTAGTTCTAAATTTGTAAAATTTAATTCTGCATTTTGCAATTGTGCATCTGTTAACTCTACTATATTTTCATTTTTTTCAATTGAGGTGTTTTCTTTTGTAGCGGTAGAATTATTTTCATCTTCAATTTTATTTTTACAACTAATTATTGAAATTGAAATATAAAAGCATAAAAGTAATTTTAATAATTGATTTTTGTTTTTCATAATATTTTTTTTAATGTTGGTAAAGATTTAATAATTCTATAGAAATGTCGTT
>JAGNRR010000178.1 GCA_017988595.1 Chitinophagaceae bacterium | reverse complement strand
GACTCCACACTACCACATCGTCATTTGTGCCGTGAATTAATAATAATTTTCCTTTTAAATTTTTTATTTTATCAAATAATACATTTTCAGCATAACCCTTTGGATTTTGTTCTGGGCTATCCATATATCTTTCGGTGTACATAATTTCATACATTTTCCAATCCATCACCGGTCCGCCAGCCACACCGCATTTAAACACATCTGGTTTGCGAAGCATAAAAGATGTGGTCATAAATCCACCAAAACTCCAACCATGAATGCCCATTCGAGTTGAATCTATAAATTTCAAAGATTTTAAATAATTTACACCAAGCATTTGATCTTGCATTTCAATATTTCCCAATTGTCTAAACGTCGCATTTTCAAATTCCAAACCTCTATTGCTACTTCCTCGTCCATCCATTACAAAAATAAAATAGCCTCGTTGCGCCATATAATCATACCACAAATTTCCAGAGTTTGGAAATCCATCTTTTATCATTTGCGCATGAGGACCATTATATAAATATACAATTACAGGATATTTTTTATTTTCATTAAACTCTGTTGGGTAAATTAATTTCCCAAACAATGGAATATTATTTTCTGTTGTAAGCACCACAGGCTCTACTTTTGCAAGTTCATAATCTTCTAAAGTATTACTTGCAGTAACCAATCGTTTCGGAGCAAGGTTGCCCACATTTACAATTTCAACTACATTTGGATTATCTTTATTTCGAAATTTATCAATTAAAAAAGAACCATCATCACTCAATTGTGCAGTATGCCAAGCTTTAATATCGCTCAATGTTCTAATATCTTTCGTTTCAATATTTACCGCATATACATTTTGCATTAATGGTCCATCGATTGTTCCTGTAAAAATAATTTCTTTATTTTTAGAATTATAGCCCAAAATATCATTTACAATCCACTCCCCTTTTGTCAATTGTTCTGTAATTTTTCCAAATGCATTATGCATATACATGTGCATAAATCCATCTCTTTGGCTAAGCCATACAAATTTACTTTGATTGTTTTTCATAAAAAATAAAGGGTGCAAAGGCTCCACATATTTCTCATGTTTGTCTTCAAAAAGCACAGCAAGCTCATTGCCCGTTTCGGCATCATATTTTTTCCAAACCAAATGATTTTGGTCTCTGTTTAGCACACCAATAAAAATAAATTTTTCATCGGGGCTCCAAGTAACATTTGTTAAATATTGCTCAGCAGGTTCACCTGTTTTTAGATAAATTAATTTATCTAAAATTTTATTGTAAACACCTACAGTAACCTGATGCGATTTTTCGCCAGCAAATGGATATTTTACATTTTTTGAAGCTGTCGGATTATTTACCCAATCTATTATTGGATAATCCGTAACCATACTTTGATCCATTCTATAAAATGCCACAGCATTGCCTTTTGGCGACCAAAATGTGCCATCAGTAATCCCAAATTCGCTTCTGTGAACCGTTTCGCCGTAAACTATATTCTCGCTTCCATCAGTTGTCAATTGTTTTTTAAACCCATCTTTAAAGGCTACATTCAAATTGTTATTTTGCAAAAAAGCGCAATGTATTTCCGAAGGATGAAAAATAAAATGTCCGCCATCTTTTGGCAATGAATATTGTTTAGTAGTGCTCCAGGTATTTCCAGCTTTAGTAAAAACCAAAATGGAATTTGAAGCATTAACCCAAAACATTCTATCGTTTAGCCAATTCAAACTTGGAAAACGTCTAAACGTATCAATTGTCAATATTTTCAATTGTGTGTTTATTTCATTTAATGAAATCCATTCTTTCAACTCATATTTTTTCGAATCGGAAGCCATCCAAATATTATTTTCAATATATCCGAAGGAATTGGAAGTGCCCATAAAGGTAAGTCCTTGCAAATCGGCAAGTTTAAAATCTGTACTCATGCCCAAAACCGCTTGTTGCATGGAAAATTTCTTTTTTTGTGCAAAAGAAGCCGAAGAAATTGCAATAAATAATAATCCTAAAAATGAAAATTTATTCATTTTCAAAAGACATAAGTTGTTCAAATATTTTTTCATATTCTTGTTCTTGTTTCTGAATTTTTTGTTGAATTTGAAGATAGTCATTTTCAAGTTTTTGAAAAATAATTTTATCCTCATATAATTTTGGATCTGCCATTTGCAATTCAATAGCCATTTTTTTATTTTTCGTTTCTTGAAGTTCTTTTTCTATTTTTTCAAATTCGTTTTGTACTTTTTTCTGTTCTTTTTGTTGTTGTTTAAACGCTGAAGTGTTGGTATTTATTTCAGGCTTCTCCACTTTTATTTCTTTTTTTTCCTTCGGCAAATCTTTTACTTTCTCTTGCTTTCGCTTTTTAAATTCTTCCCACTCATCATAAGTGCCATCAAAAACTTTTATTTTTCCTTCTTCAATTTCCCAAATTTTATTTGCTGTGCGTTGCACAAAATACCTGTCATGTGATACCAAAACAGATGTACCTTCGTATTTATTTATTGCTTCTACAAGCATATTTACACTGCTCATATCCAAGTGATTCGTAGGTTCATCGAGCATTAAAAAATTACCTTTCCCCACTATAATTTTTGCCAAAGCCACACGAGCTTTTTCGCCTCCACTCAACACCCCAATTTTTTTATGTACATCGTCACCTTGAAATAAAAAGCATCCTAATAATTGACGCAATTGCACTTCGGTTTTTCCGCTTCCACAAAGTACCAATTCTTGCAGAATAGTGCTTTTTACATCCAATGCTTCCAATTGATGCTGCGCATAAAAACTCATGTCTACATTATGCCCCAAAACACTTGTGCCTTCTATTTCTTCAGTTGTATTTATAATTCTCAACAAAGTAGATTTTCCTTTTCCATTTGCACCTATCAATGCTACTCTATCGCCTCGATTTATAATCGCTTCTGCATGATTCAAAATTTCTATTTCGCCATATCGTTTTGAAACATTTTCTAGTGTACTTACAATTTTTCCTGGTGTTACAGCCACTTCAAATCTAAATTGAATTTGTGCTGTTTCCGCTGCAGGCGCTTCAATTCTGTCTAGCCTGTCCAATCTTTTTACAATACTTTGCGCTTGTGCAGCCTTGCTGGCTTTGGCTTTAAAACGTTCTACAAAACGTTCTTGCTGACGAATATATTCTTGTTGATTTTCAAATTCGCGTTGAGTAAATTCATTTCGCACCGCTTTTTCAGTTTCATAAAAAGAATAATTCCCGGTGTAATGAATTAAATTTTGTTGCGAAATTTCAACAATTTTTGTCACCATTTTATCTAAAAAATACCGATCATGCGAAACAATAATCATGGTTCCTGGAAAATTTTGAAAATAACGTTCCAGCCATTCAATCGAAGGCAAATCCAAATGGTTCGTAGGTTCATCCAGCAATAAAATATCAGGTTGTTGTAAAATCATTTTTGCTAGCAATACGCGCATACGCCAACCACCCGAAAATTCTTTAAATGAGCGTTGCAAATCGACGGTTTTAAAACCTAAACCTTCCAACACCTGTGCTGCATTATATTCCATTTCATAACCACCAGCCACTTCAAATTCGTGAAGCAAATCTGCTTGTTTAAAAATCATTTCATCTGTAGTGTTATCGTGCATTTTTTCAGTTAATGCATCAAGTTCTTTTTGAATCCTTAAGGCATCTTCATAAGCTTCCATGGCACATTCTAAAATAGGCATATCGGTATCCGCACTTTGCAAATCTTGATGAAAATAACCCATTTTCAAGTTTTTGCTTTTATTTAAAATGCCGCCACTCACACTCATTTCGCCAACTAAAGTTTTTAGCAATGTTGATTTTCCAGTTCCATTTGCACCAATTAAGCCAATTCGTTCATTTTCAAAGATATGCCATGAGGCATCTGCTAGGATAGTTCTGGCTCCAAATTTTAAACTGACATTGTTATAGGATAATAACAAATTTTTTTGTAAAAATGTGCTTTTTTTT
>JAGNRR010000177.1 GCA_017988595.1 Chitinophagaceae bacterium | reverse complement strand
AATTTGCAATTTTTATCAATAAGAAAAGCATTTATTTCATTTGTTATTTCAGCATTATTATTACAATAAATTAATGAATTGGCATTTTTAAAAAGATTTAATTTTTCCTTTAATTTTATAACTTTACTTTCAAAACCTTCTTGGTGGGCATCGCCAATATTTGTAAGAATACCCTCCGTAGGCAGAATAATTTTTTCCAATACTTCCATTTCATTACATTCAGATATACCCGCTTCAAAAATACCCAAACTATGCTCATCATTCATTTGCCATACAGAAAGCGGAACGCCAATTTGAGAATTATAACTTTTGGGGCTTCTACAAATATTTTCTTCGGGCTCCAAAAGCTGATTGAGCCATTCTTTTACAATTGTTTTTCCATTGCTCCCTGTAATTCCAATTACAGGAATAGTATACTTTTTTCGATGGCTTGTCGAAATTTCCTGCAAGGTGTTTTTACTGTTTTCACTTTTCCAAAACCATGCATCGGGATAATTCGTTAACTCTATTTCATCGCTTATAATAAAATGTCTTATTCCAAGTTGATAACAATTTGAAATATAATCATGTCCATTTCTGTTCGATGTTTTTATTGCAAAAAACAAGGTGTGTGCGGCTTGAATAATTTTTCTACTATCAACAGCAAGATGTAAAATGGCAATATCACGTTGTCCTTTTTGAAGAACTGCTACATTGCAATTAGTAATTATTTCGCTGCTTAAAAACATAGATTATTTTTCCAACATTGATTGTTGTTTTTTATCGTAAAAATAAGAATATAGAATTGAAACGCCGATACATACCAAAATCACTATCAACGAAACAATAATTGGAATATGAATATGGAAATATTCTAAAAACATTTTTATACCAATAAAAACTAATACTACAGAAATGCCTTGTTGCAAATAATCAAATTTGTCTTTTGCTTTTTGTAAAATAAAATAAAGCGAACGCAAGCCCATTATTGCAAAAATATTACTGGAATAAACCACCAACGAATTTTTAGTAATTCCAATTACTGCAGGAATGCTATCGATAGCAAATAAAATATCCGAAAAACCGATAAGCAAAATAACCAAAGTTAATTTTGTAAAAAATACTTTTCCATGTTTTGTAATCATAAATTTTCCATGATGTATATCGTCTGTATAGCGCAAATATTTTCTTATTAATTTATATATTTTTCCTTCTTGCACTTTTTCTTCTTCTTCATGTTCGCTAAAAAATAATTTTACACCAGTGTAAACTAACAAAGCTGCAAAAATATACATCACCCATTCAAATTGATTAATAATAGCAATTCCAACGGCAATAAATAAAATACGTAATACTATAGCCATTAAAATTCCAATAGTAAGCACTCTGCCAACATATTTTTTTTCAATATTTAAAGAAGAAAATATTAAAACAAAAACAAAAATATTATCTACAGACAATGACATTTCTGTGATGTAAGCCGCAAAATAATTTAATGAAACATGCTTGTCATAGGCTTTGTATAAATATATTCCATAGCATAATGCGATTATGACCCAAAACAAATATTGTTTTACAGCACTTCCAAAATTTATTTCTTTTTCGGATTTGCTAAACACTACTAAATCTAAAAAAATAGATAAAAATAATGCAATAGTGAAAATACTATAACTAATAAAATCTAATGACATTGAATATTATTTTTAAATTATTTTAAGGGTTGATTGATTATAAAATCTCGACGAATTGCCGAAAGTTTTTTTAAATTATTAGGACCTATAAATACCAAATCTTTGTTTTGTGTGTATCCCAAAAAGCGCTCGGCATCATAATCTTTTCCTTTGTATTTAATCGCCGATTTTGTTCCTTGACTAATTGGTGTAAAATACAAATCTATTTTTTGATCAAACGTATTTTTTGTTTTTAAACTTATTGATGCAAATGGCAACACTTTTCCATTTTCTATTTCTTTTTTATAATTAAAATTATTTTCAAACCCCATAACACCATGTTTTTCAAAAAAATCTAAATATGTTTTTACTCTTTTTTTATTTAATAATTTTTTGTCAACCCCAACAATTTCAAACTCTGGTGTAGTTTTAATGATATAATTATTTTGTGGCGAATCGGGATAGGTCATTGCTATTTCAACAATATTTTCTGGTTTTGAATATAATATTGCAGTTGAACGCCATGAATCAAAACTGGTTACATAACGAACACCTAAATACATATTTACATTTTCGTAATCAACTATAAAAGGACGAGCAGCGTTTTTACCATTAGCTTTTATGTTTAGCATATAAGTGGCATTGTTTAAACCAGATTGTTGACAAACATAAAATTGATTTGTTTTTTCAGCACCTTTAAAAACTTCAACTTTTGTGCTTTGGGTAGCCATTAGTTTTATCACATTATCGTGCTGTTGTTTCGGCACAGGATTTTTGGGCTGTTGTTTTTTCAATGCATCGAGCAATAATTCTACAAATTCTTGCCTAGCCAATGTGCTATCATTTACAAACCAAACATTGTTTTTCTTTACTAAATTCAATGTGCCATTAATCAAATCGCTCAAGGTAATCTTTGTCACCTCATCTATATTTTTTACTGTAAAATTTGCTTCATCTTTCGAGAAAACTTCTTTTTCTTTACTAAAAAATAAAAAATAACATAATACGCTTAAGCCCAAAAGCAAAAAAATATAAACGGCATTTTTTTTCATTTTGCAAAAGTAAGCGATTAATTACAAAGACATTTAATAAGCATTAAATATTAATTTCCTGTTTTATAAACCAGTTTTTATATAAAAAGATATATTTGTAGCATGTCTCGATATATCAAATTTTTTAAAGATGCCCTTTTGGCATTTCCTATTACATTAATTTTTCAACCTTTTGTTCGGTTTTTTACCTTTTTATTTTATTTCAATAAAATGATAAAATGGATTTATGCTAACAAAAAAAATGTTGCCTTTCATGATTTTTATTCCCCAAAAAGAAACTACGATAAACGAATAAATTTATATAATTACGTTTTAGAAAATCAAGCATTGGCCAATCAAGAAATCCATTATTTTGAGTTTGGGGTGGCTTCTGGTGTGTCTTTTAAATGGTGGCTGGCAAATAACAAAAATGCAAATTCTTCATTTCACGGTTTTGATACCTTTGAAGGTTTGCCAGAAAGTTGGGGGCATTTTGACAAAGGTGATATGGCTTCTACAATGCCAACTATTGATGACCCTCGTGGACATTTTTATAAAGGGCTTTTTCAAGCATCTGTTGTTCCTTTTATTGAAACAAATTTTACTTTTTTAAAACAAAAAAATAAAAAAATTATTCATCTTGATGCAGATTTGTATAGTTCTACAGTTTTTGCGCTTGCGCAATTATATCCTTTTTTAAACGTAGGTGATTTAATATTGTTTGACGAATTTACAGTACCCATGCACGAATTTAAAGCCTACGACGAATTTATTTCTACGCACTATGTAGAAATGAAACCTATTGCTTCGGTAAATAATTTCTTTCAAACAGCATTTGTTTTGACTAAAATATAAAATTTAAAGTCTCTTTTTAATTATATTTGATGTTTAAACCAAATTAAAAATATGAAACGAAAACAATTTATAAAAAGAGCAGCTTTATTAGGAACAGGCGTTTTATTATCATCTAAAATTCCTGCTTGGGCTCAAACAGAAGTTAAATCAAGCTTTAAAGATTTTTTTGGAAATAGTACATCTAAGCAAAAAGAAATACCAAGATTTCGAGTTAGTTTAAATTTAAAAGTTGACACAATTAATTTTTTCACAAAAGCAACAGCCGAGGATAAAGTATTGATTTTGAAAATATTTTTATTAGATGAAAATGACGAAGTAATATCAAAATATTATAGTGCTAATTATCTTATTCAATCTTCAGTAGAAATAAAGAATACTAATTCTTATAATGTAATTGCAATTCGAAAAGAAGAA
>JAGNRR010000176.1 GCA_017988595.1 Chitinophagaceae bacterium | reverse complement strand
TATGGATAGATAATTCAATTTCAAATATTTTTGCAGATGATTTGCTAGTTTATTTGGATCAAAATGAAATAATAGGATTTATTACGTATAAAACACAAAATAATACAGCAACAATTGGTTTGGTTGCAGTAAGCCAAAATTGTCAGGGAAAAGGAATAGGAAGTCAATTATTGAAAGCAGTTGAACACAAACTCAATAATAATTCTATTAAAACATTATTAATACCTACACAGCAAATAAATGAGATAGCGTGCAATTTTTATAAAAAGCAAGGATATAGAATCGAAGAAACATTATTTATTAAACATTATTGGAAAAAATGATACCATTCAACAAACCTTACCTAACAGGAAAAGAAATCGAATATATTGAAGATGCAGTAAAATCCGGCAAAATATCTGGAAATGGGATTTATACAAAAAAATGCCAAGATTACTTTGAAAAAAAATATGGATTTAAAAAATGCTTATTGACTACGTCATGCACAGATGCGCTTGAAATGGCTGCAATATTAATTAATATTCAACCTGGAGATGAGGTAATAATGCCATCTTATACATTTGTATCTACTCCAAATGCCTTTGTACTTAGAGGAGCAAAGATAATATTTGCAGACTCAAAAAAAGATAATCCCAATATGGACGAGGATTCAATAGAAGCATTAATTACACCAAAAACAAAAGCAATTGTTCCTGTACATTATGCCGGAGTTGCCTGCAATATGGATATAATTATGGATATTGCTAATCGACATAATTTATTTGTCATTGAAGATGCGGCTCAAGCAATAGAAAGTTATTATTTAAATAAAGATGGAATTAAAAAGCCACTCGGATCAATTGGACATTTAGCGGCTTTTTCATTCCATGAAACCAAAAATATTATTTCAGGTGAAGGCGGTATGTTAGCAATAAATGATGAGTCTTTTAGTGAAAGAGCTGAAATAATATGGGAAAAAGGAACAAATCGTTCTGCTTTTTTTCGAGGATCTGTTGATAAATACGGATGGGTTGATATTGGCAGTTCATTCTTACCTTCTGAAATTATAGCTGCTTTTTTATGGGCGCAAGTAGAAAATATTGAAAAAATACAACTAAAAAGAAAACAACTTTGGGATTGTTATAAAGTAAAATTAGAAGGTTGGTCAAAAGCAAATAATATTTTGTTGCCAGTAATACCGAGTTATGCCACAAATAATGCGCACATGTTTTATTTAGTTTGCAATAGTTTATCTCAAAGAACACATTTAATACAATCATTAAAAGATAATAATATATTAGCTGTTTTTCATTATATAAGTTTACACACAAGTCCATTTTACAAAGAAAAACATGACGGTAGAATTTTAGTTGAAGCCGATAGATATACCGATTGTTTAGTTAGATTACCTTTATTTTATGAGTTAGATGTTGAATCTGTAATTGATGCAGTTGTATAAGAAAATTAATGAAAACACTTTTTATTAATGAAAGTTTGATTGCGGGCGGAATCGAAACATTTATGGTACGATTAGCCGCAAACAATGTTTCTGATCAAGTAAAGATTAATTTTTTACTGTTAAAACGAAATTGTGACGCAGAACTTTATCAGCAATTGTGTCAATATTCAAATGTTTATTTTTGGGATGATTTTGTTTATTTTCCAAAATCCATCACGAATAAATTACCATCGGTTTTAAAAATGTTATTGCCTATTAAAAAACAAAAATTTATTAATGAAATTCTGATTGATTTAAATCATATTCATGTGCCTGATACCAATGCTCTGTTTTTCTTAAGCAGATTTTCTAATTTGGCAAAAGACATGAAAATATCATTTTCGTTGGGTATATATCATATTAATGAATACAATTTTTTAAAATATAAAAAAGTTTATTTTATAAGAAAATTAATAGGTTTTATTAAGTCCGTGGAGAGTAAAAACTTCCTTTTTTTTAATGAAATATCAAGAGATACCTATTCAGAATTATATAAATTAGACAGCAATGAATCGTATTTAGCTCCTATTGGAATTGAACTAAAAAACGCTAAGAACAATTGCGTTGGAAAGAAAAACGTCCGGATTGTTTCTATTGGAAGATTATCTCCGTGGAAAACGTATAATTATCACATGATTGATGTTATTGATAAATGGAACAACGAAGAATATAAGATCTACTATGAGAATTATGGTGATGGAGTTGAAAGAGATAAATTGGAACAGAAAGTAAAAGAATTAAATCTTGAAGAAAGAATAAAATTTTATCCGTCAATTAAGTACAGTGATTTTTCTAAAACAATATCAGATTCTTTGCTTTTTATTGGTGCAGGAACAGCATTAATTGAGGCTTCTGCAGAAGGTATTCCAGCATTAATCGGTATAGAAAACCATGATAAAACAGACCCAAAGACATATGGTTTTTTGCATGATTTTACAACCTATTCCTATCAGGAAAAAGAATTAAAATATGAAATGAAAGACATTTCTTTCTACATATTAAAATTACTAAACATGACAACCGATCAATATGAAGCAGAATGCAAATTAGCGAAAAAAAGAGCCGAAGATTTCGGAATAAATAAGACGGTTAAAGTATTTAACGAATTGGTTTTAGAAAGCAAAATATTAGTAAAAGGATTTACTTATTTCGAATTATTTCGAATTTTTTTATCAATGTCTACCTATAGGTTTCTCAACCGAAATAAAACCAATAATTTTTTTAAACGACTATAAAAAAGTATGTCTTTAATAAAAAAAACAGTAAGAAAAATTAAAGCAAATCAATTTATAAATGCTTCTTTTTTTTCTGCAATTTCTTCTGCAGTAAAAATTGCAACAACATTAATAATTGGAAAAATTATTGCCCTAAAATCGGGGGCTGAGGGGATTGCTATTTTTGGTCAGATGCTAAATTTTGTTGCAATTATAATGGTTTTGGCAGGAGGAGCAATAAACGAAGGAATAACTAAATACACATCCGAATATAGAGGTGCTAAAACCAATGATTTAAAAAACTTATTATCAACTTCACTACAATATATTTTATATTCCTCTTTAATAATTGGTATTCCATTAATAATTTTTTCTAAAACAATTGCGTCAATTATTTTACACAGACCAGATTATTATAGTGTATTTGTCCTCTTCGGTTTTACAATAGTTTTTTATGGATTAAATAATTTTTTGCTTTCAATTATTAGTGGCCATAAAGATTTTAAAAAATTTAATTTAATTAATATTTTTAATAATATTTTTAGTTTGCTTCTAACTTCAATATTAATTTACTTTTTCGGAATTTATGGAGTTTTAGTTGGTGTGGTAGTAAATCAGTCGGTCGTTTTTGTTTTTACTTTATTTTTCTTGAAAAACGAAATTTGGCTAGTAAAAGACAATTTTATAAATAAGTTTAACAATGAAAAATTCAAGTTCATTTTTGGTTTTGCCATTTTAGCGCTGTTAACAACAGCAATAACTCCCTTAGTTTCTATTTTAATTAGAGGAATGATAATTCAAAAAACGTCTCTAATTGACGCAGGATATTATGAATTTGTTTCAAGAATATCTACCACAGGAATTATGTTTTTTGCACTTACTGTTAGTTCTTATTATATTCCCAGATTGTCCGAGATTAGCAACAAAAGAGAATTGTTAAACGAAGTAAAAACAACATACAAAATTATCATTCCAATAATAACGATTATCTTAATATCAATATACCTATTAAGATTTATTATTATAAAACTATTAGCTACAAATGACTTTTTGCAATCTGAATCTTTATTTTCATATCAATTGATTGGTGTTTTTTTTAGAATTGCAGCTCAAATCACCGGCTTTGTTTTTCTTGCAAAGGCGAGAATCAAGACTGTTATCACATTAGAAATTTTATTGAATATTGTTTACGTAACATTATCTTTAATATTTATTGAAAAATGGGGCCTAGTTGGGAGTGTTTATGCTTTTGCCACCTATAATT
>JAGNRR010000175.1 GCA_017988595.1 Chitinophagaceae bacterium | reverse complement strand
TTTATAAAAAACGAAATATATGTCATTACCAATTCTTGAAAATTATGCCGAAGGCAATTGGATTAAAAGCAAAAATCCTAACCAAACATTATATAATGCTATAAATGGTGATGCTATTTTTTTAGCCGGAAGCGATGATTTGAATTTTGAATCGATGATGAATTTTGCAAGAGAAAAAGGAGGAAAGGCACTTCGAAAAATGACCTTTCATGAACGTGGAAGAATGTTAAAAGCTCTTGCTTTTTATTTAACCGAAAGAAAAGAAGAATTTTATAAAATCAGCACATTAACTGGTGCCACAAGAATTGACAGCTGGATAGATATTGAAGGAGGTATCGGAAATTTATTTTCAAACGCAAGTTTGCGACGACAATTTCCAGATGAAACTTTTTGTCTTGAAGGCGATGTTGTAAATCTCTCAAAAGATAATTCTTTTATAGGTCATCATTTATTAACATCAAAAGAAGGTGTTGCTATACATATAAATGCGTTTAACTTCCCTGTGTGGGGAATGCTAGAAAAAATAGCTGTAAATTTAATGGCTGGCGTACCTGCAATTGTGAAGCCTGCCACAATAACTTCATTTTTAACAGAAGCTGTTTTTAAAGCAATAATTCAATCAGGACTATTGCCCGAAGGCAGCTTGCAATTAATTTGTGGAAGCGCACGTGGTATAATTGATTTTGTAGAAACACAAGATGTGGTAACCTTTACAGGAAGTGCTTCGACAGGAAAAATGTTAAAATCTCATCCTCGATTGATAGAAAAAAGTGTTCATTTTAATATGGAAGCCGATAGTTTAAATTGTTGTGTATTGGGAGAAGATGTAGAAACTTCGATGCCCGAATTTGAAATATTTATCAAAGAAATTGCAAGAGAAATAACAACAAAAGCTGGACAAAAATGTACTGCTGTACGTCGAATTATTGTTCCAGAAAATAAAGTAGAAGATGTAAAAATTGCTTTAGGATTACTATTGAAAAAAGCAATAATTGGAAATCCAACTTCGGAAGGCGTAAGAATGGGTCCTTTGGCAGGAAATGAACAACGAAATGATGTTAGAAAACATTTGGAATTATTAAAAGCCGAAAATGAATTAATCATTGGCGATATAGAAAACTTTGAAGTAAAAGATGCCGACAAAGAAAAAGGAGCTTTTATGGCGCCACTGGTTTTTTTTAATGATCATCCATTTGAAAAAATAAGTTGTCATGAAATTGAAGCATTTGGACCAATAGCAACAATCATGCCTTACAAAGGTGTTGAGCAAGCAATTCAATTGGCAAAAATGGGAAAAGGAAGTTTGGTTTGTAGTATAATTACAGCAAATGATGCTATAGCAAAACAATTTGTAATTGGCGCAGCATCTATGCATGGTAGAATATTAGTTTTAAATAAAGATTGTGCAAAATCATCTACAGGACATGGCTCGCCGATGCCACAATTAATCCATGGTGGACCGGGACGAGCTGGCGGCGGCGAAGAAATGGGTGGCATTCGAGGTGTTTTCCATTATATGAATAGAACTGCAATTCAAGGTTCTCCAACGACACTAACATCTATTTCAAATCAATATCAATATGGTGGAAAATACATTGAAAACGATGTACATCCTTTCCGAAAAACATTTCATAAATTAGAAATTGGCGAAACTTGGATTACGCATAAACATACTGTTACCGAAACTGACATAACAAACTTTGCAAATGTAAGTGGAGATAATTTTTATGCTCATATGGATGCTACATCACTCGAAGGAACCATTTTTGAACAACGAGTTGCACATGGATATTTTGTGTTGGCAAAAGCAGCAGGCTTATTTGTAGAGCCTAGAAAAGGTCCAGTATTATTGAACTATGGTTTAGAAGAATGTAGATTTACAAAACCAGTTTATCCAGGCATGACAATTGGCGTAAGACTTACCTGCAAACAAAAAACTGCACAAGAAAAAAAAGATGAAAACGATATTGAAAAAGGAATTGTAAAATGGTTAGTTGATATTTATGATGAAACAAATGAAACTGTAGCTATTGCAACCATTTTAACCATGGTAAAAATATAAAAACTTATATAAAAATTGGAATATAACGACAAATGTCGTATATTTGAAGCGACAAAAGTCATTACGTATGAAAAAAAATAATACATACAAAATCGATGAAGGCTCTATAAACCCTATTGTTAGTGAACCAAGTGTTTATTATTCAGCACCAATAACACCACAATTTTCACCAACAGTAAAAGAATTTTCTTACAAAGAATTTAAAAAAATAGCCAACAAATCTCCATTTACAATGGCAGAATGGGCAACATTGCTTTATACCTCCGAAAGAACTATTCAGCGATATGCACAATCAAATTCATCTTTTACAGGTTTACATCTTGAACGAATTTTATTACTAGAAAAATTAATTGATGCAGGGAACTCATTTTTTGGAAAAGAATTTTATAATTGGTTACACACAAAATTATTTAATTTACACTACCATAAACCCTTTGATTTTTTAGATAGTTACGAAGGTATTCAAGAAATCATTTCATTAATTCACAGAACAGAACAAGGCATTTATTAATGACATTGTATAGAATTGCAAAACACGAATTTGCAAATGACATTTCAGGTTATGGAGCAATGTTATTTGGTGGACGTTGGAATTCAAAAGGTTTGCCTGCATTATACACCTCATCGTTTAGATCATTAGCTCTTTTAGAAACTATTGTAAACATAGGGCGTATTAATACTGAAATTTGCAATCAACTTTCTTTAATAGAAATTGATATCGAAAGCAAAGCCATTTTAGAATTAAATGCTGAAAAATTGAAAAAAAATTGGTTTTGGGATTACCAATATACACAGAAAAATGGAAGTGAGTTTTTAATTGAAAATAATTTTCTGATGTTGAAAATTCCATCTGTAATTATCCACCAAGAACATAATGTGATAATTAATCCGAAACATCAAGATTTTAAAAAGATTAAAATTAAAAAAATACAAAATTTTCCACTTGATTCAAGATTTGTTACACAATAAATTTGATTTTTTCCACAACAAATGTGTAGTTATGCACAGAAACTCACAATTTAAAACCTTAGAAAAAATTTACTTTAAAAAAGAAAAAATGAAATAGTAATTTCACCAATTCAAAAATAAATAAATAAGAATATTGTGCGACTGAAAACACTAGAAATTAAAGGATTTAAAAGCTTTGCAGATAAAACAGTAATTAACCTCGATAATCAAGTTACAGGAATTATAGGACCAAATGGCTGTGGGAAATCTAATATTGTAGATGCGATTCGCTGGGTAATTGGCGAACATAAAATTCGTGCTTTACGCTCACAAAACTTAGATGATTTAATTTTTAATGGTTCAAAATCAAGAAATAGTTCTGGTCTTGCAGAAGTATCCTTAACATTTGAAAATACAAAAAATTTATTGCCAACAGAATTTAATACTGTAACAATTTCAAGAAAATTCTTTAAAAATGGTGAAAGTCAATATCGATTAAATGATGTCAATTGTCGATTGAAGGATATTACAAATTTGTTTATGGATACTGGCGTAAGCTCAGATAGCTACGCTATCATTGAATTAGGCATGGTAGATGACATTATAAAAGATAAAGAAAATAGTAGAAGACGTATGCTAGAACAAGCAGCTGGTATTTCTATTTATAAAACAAGAAGAAAAGAAGCCAATATAAAACTTTCTGCTACACAACAAGATTTAGACAGAATTGAAGATTTACTTTTTGAGATTTCAAACAATTTAAGAACACTTGAAAGTCAATCCAAAAAAGCAGAAAAATATTTCGAAATTAAATCATTATATAAAGATGCTAGTATTGAATATGTAAAAGCAAATTTAGAAGATTTTAATAGCACTTATCAAAACTTAAATAATCAACAAAAAACAGAACTAGATAAAACTCTATCTTTAGTAGCTGAAATAGGCAAAGAAGGTGCAATTCTAGAACAACACAAGCTGGCAT
>JAGNRR010000174.1 GCA_017988595.1 Chitinophagaceae bacterium | reverse complement strand
GCCAGTATATTTAAAAAGCTAGCAGGCAAAATAACAGTTCGATTTGAAGAAGGCTGCGAGGCAGGGCATGATTTGACAAAACAAGCAAGCTATTTAGATTATGGTGATCCTTTGCAAGATGCATTAAATCATGGTACTTGGAATTTTTGTGATCAAAGTAATACTTTGCCTTCAAATATAAATACAAATCACTTTGTATATAATAAAATACTTGATTTTGCCAACCGAGTTCTATTTAATAGCCCATCGGCCTTTACTAGTGCTTTTACGAGGTTCGACCCCGAATTACCCTATTTTGAATGCCCCGATACCACTACTATTTGCACACCTACCAATATTTTATATACCTTCAATAATGCCGATTGTAATAAGCGAATATTACAATTACAAGGTGGAGCTTGCCTCGACAAAGCCATATTATACTTTTGGCGATTCAAAACCTTGCCCTCTGGTACATGGAGTGCGTACCAATATACTACTGCGCCCCAGTTTGATTTAAGTACATTTACACCCAACAATGCCTATACAGTGGTAGATGTGGTGGCACTTAATGCCTGCGATACGGTGTATAAGCGTGATACCATACAATTTTGTAATTTGTGTGTAGGAGGCTGCAACCCCAATAGATTGGCAAATCAAGCTACCGAAGGCGAACAAATCATATCCTTTCAGTATCCCAATAATTTAACGGTAAGCAGTACAATGGAGGGCATGGCTCAATTGCAAATGATAGATATAAAAGGGGTGATAATAACACAATGGACTACAGAATATCAATTAGGCGAAAATAAAATAAGTATCCCTATCAATTTGAATGCCCAGCCACCGGGCATGTATTTTGTCCGTTCAATGATAAACCATACCACTCAAAGTATCAAGATTATAATACCTTAAAACTAAAATCAATGAAAAAGCAATTAATATATATCATAGCCATCATGATAGGCTCAAGTATTGTGGTTTCGTGTAAAAAGGACATATCGGCTACTAAGGCAAATATTAAAATAGGGCATATCTATTTGAGTGCAGGAGGCTCTGATTATACTTTTACCTACGCACCCAATAATCAATTAATATTTGTCCGACAATTGGGTCCATTATTTGCCAATAATAGTTGTATGTCTGGTACAATCACAAATCCTTATGAGTTTTCGATATCTACTTTTTCTAATATAATAACACTAGACAATTATAAATTCATTGGAGATGGTCATTCATATCCAATGGAAAGTTTAGATCAATATTTATTTTTAAATGCTAACAATACTATCCTAAAAATTAATGCAGGAGTAATGGACTCCCCCCTAGGTGGGAGTTGTTTTGCTGGAGGAATTTTAAATTTTAAATACGAAAATAGCTATATTGCCAGCATTTCCATGGATGCAAATAAATATACTCCAAATATTACAGATACGATTAAAGATTTTGAATTTACGGGCAAAAATCTAACTGCATTTAAATATGGTGGTATGCGTAAAACGGAGTTTCAGTTAGGATATCAAAATAATGCGCCCGATACCTCGGTAATTAATGTAAATGGTATCAATAATATCATACTATCAAATCCATTCGATGTACAAGCAGTATTGCCCATTTTAGCAATTGATAATCGCTTTAGCCTTACAGGCAAAAAGATGGAAAAGTTAATTAATAGTTTTACGTTTACCGAGCCTAGTAATGGCAATCCAATCACTACAACATGGATAATTAATTATTTATATGATTCAGAGGGGCATATTACTCGTATCAACTACCTCAATAGCCAAACAGCAGTTATTGAACGATATGTAATTATTGATTATTTGTGATATTTTACCTTTTTAAATTTCAAAAAGAGAAAAAGCAATATTTAAAGTCAAAAAAAAACCTATCTGTAACCATAGACACCATTTGGCATTTTCGTTTTTATAACTAAATACTCGATTAGGAAAACTCAAAAAAAGCAAAAACGAAACCAAAAACCAAGCGATATAGTTTTGTAGTGGAGGATTTTGAGTTTGCCATTTCCAAAAATTGAGGGCGATAGCAACGGGTTCTATTAATATATCCAAAACTGTCATAAATGTGGCGCCTAATAAAGAAAAGAAAATACGATTTTTTATTTTTAATGAGCTTAATATGCAGCCAATAGATAATAATAACATTGCCCAATTCATTCCAATTATAGGTGGAGTATCTAAAATTTTTAATCCTAAAGCATTTCCATAGTAGTATGGGCCAAAGATTTGTCCGCTTTTTACTCCAACTACTTCAATTATCCATGTGATTATTACTAATAAGCAAATAGAAAATCCAAGTCCTTTTTCTATTTTTCCATAACCTTTGATTAAAAACCAAAAAGTAATTAAAAGATTTAAAGGGCTAAGTAATAAAAAATAAAATTGAAATGGCGAACAAATGCCAATTATTCCAACGATATATATAATAGTGAGAATAGCCTTGGGAGTCAATGAAAATTTCATTTTCTTAATTTGTTTGTCGGTATTAGGTCTGAAACGATTTTGGCAGATTGCAAACATAAAGGAATACCACCACCCGGATGCACACTTCCACCACAAAAATATAAATTATCGATGGAAGAACTATAATTTTTATGTCTCAAAAAAGCTGAAAATTTGCTATTAGAACTGCTTCCATATAATGCACCTTTATATGATGCTGTTTTCAATTCAATACTTCTTGGGTCTAATGTGCTTTCACAAACAATATGCGATTCAATAGAAGTCTGTAGCATCTTTTCTAATTTGACAATAAGGTTCTTTCGGCAATTTGATACTAATTCATCCCAATTTTGCCAATCATTATTAGGCGCATTTACCATTACAAACCAATTTTCTCCGCCTTTAGGAGCATCATTTTTTTCATATTTAGAAGTAATATTGATATAAATAGTGGGGTCGTTGTCAATTTTTTGTTCCTTAAAAAGGGCATTAAATTCCTTTTCATAATTTTCAGTAAAGAAAATATTGTGCAATTGTAAGTTTTCAAACACTTTATTCATACCCCAATAAAAAATCAAAGCAGAAGATGATCTTTCTTGTTTTAAAATCTGTTTAGGTTTCTTTTCATTTGGTAAAAGTAAATTATAGGTATAAAAAATGTCCATATTACTTACTACTTTGTCAAATTTATAAATTGATTTGGTAGTAGTTAAACCCAAAATTTTGTTTTTATCTAAATTTATTTCCAATACTTTTTCTTCAAATCGAAATTTTACACCGAGTTCGTTTGAAAGTTTAAACAATGCATTTGTTAGGCTAATCATACCGCCGTGAGGAAAAAAGGCACCGATTCCATGTTCTAAGTGTGGAATGATATTTAGGGTAGCTGGCGCCAAATATGGATTCGAACCATTATAAGTTGCGAACCGGTCAAAGTACTGTTCGGCTTTTTTGTTGTTTAGTTTTTTTGAATTATAGGAATGCATAGTCGAAAAGAGACCGAGCTTTCTAAACCCAATGCCAGCCTTTGCCAATAATTTTAATTTATAATTTGGCCATTTATGCAAGCTATTTTCCATAAAAATTTCAGCCGTGAGTGTGTAAATATTGGCACTATTTTTTAAAACAGATTCAATTTTACTGGCTTCAATTTCCCAACAATTTTCAGCTTCTTGTAAAAAAAGTTTTTGATCTGCAAATGCTTTGAGTGTACTACCATCTGGATAAAAATATTGAGTAGTAATGGGTAATTTCTCATATAAACAATAATCCGAAAATTTTTTACCCGCCTCAGAAAATAAATCTTCGAAATATTTGGGCATGGTAAATAAGGATGGGCCAGCATCAAATCTAAAACCATTTTCGTTAAATTCTGAAAGCTTTCCGCCTGGGTAAGCATTCGATTCAAATACCTCTACTTCATATCCCTTTACTGAAAGTCGAATCGCACAAGCCAATCCTGCTATTCCAGCACCTATTATTCCAATTTTCATATTCAGTACAAAAATATTTATATTTTATTGATTTCAAATTTATCTTTTACTTAAAATACACCTTTTTTGGATTCATTTA
>JAGNRR010000173.1 GCA_017988595.1 Chitinophagaceae bacterium | reverse complement strand
AACGTACTCTATTGAAAATTGGTAATAATTTGGTAACATAAAAATAATAAATACTGTAATCTTAGAAATTATTTTCGCGGCTTAAAATTATTAAATCATTATTAAAACGTTACCAAATTTTGAAAAAATTATTTATTCTCACTTATTTTACTTTTCTTTTTAGTGTTAATTGTATTGCACAATCAGGAAAACCTTATTTTATGGAACTTGGAAAAGGAATCCAGTTTTCATCTGCGGATTCGAGCTTTACAATGGCAATTAGTGGGAGAATTCAAACTCTTTTTGAAGCAAAAAGAGATTTAAATGCAGAAAAAAATGGCGCTGATTTTTTATTAAGAAGATGCCGATTAAATTTTCAAGGAACAGCTTTTAATCCAAAATTTACCTATCGTATACAATTAGGTTTTGCCCATGGTGATATCACATCGGGAAATAGTTCTGTTCAAAACAATTTGATTTTAAGAGATGCTATGCTTTTTTATGATGCCAAAAAATGGCTCCGAATAGGATTTGGACAAACAAAACTTCCAGGAAATAGACAAAGACAAGTTTCTTCTGCAAATCTACAATTGGTAGAACGATCTATAGCAAATAACAATTTTACTTTAGATAGAGATAAAGGTATTTGGTTTTATACCAATTTTAAAATAAATAAATCTATCTTAAAATCTACACTTGCCATTTCTAGTGGAGAAGGCAGAATAGTTTCGGATAAAAATGGAAAACTATGTTATTCTACTCGTATGGAATTTTTGCCTTTAGGTGAATTTTCCAAAAAAGGAGATTATATAGAAAGTGATAATGAAAAAGAAAAAAAACCAAAATTATCACTAGCAGCGGCATATAGTTACAACAATGAAGCAACAAGAATCATGGGACAATTGGGTGATTATTTATACAATGCAGAAACAGCAAATATTAATTATTATGGTGCTGATTTATTGTTTAAATATAAAGGATTTTCTTTTGAATCTGAATTTTATAATAGAAATTCAAACAAAGGTATTGTAGTAAATAAAAAAGATACTTTACTGCGTAATTATATTGTATCTGGAAATGCATTTATGGTTCAAAGTGGTTATTTTATTACTAAAACAGATGAAATTGCGGTTAGATATGCTCAAATAACTCCAGATAAAAAGTTAAGTGCAAAAATGCATGAGCAAAAAGAATATGTACTTGGATTCTCTCATTATTTTAATAAACACAGTTTAAAATTACAAACTGATGCTACTTATTTAGAAAGCGGAAGTAGCAAAAATTTGATTTATAGATTGTCAGGTGTTATTACTTTTTAGGAAAAATGTTTAATTTTGACTATCTAAATTTTTAAAGAAAGAAATACATTTCAAAACTATGTATTGAAAGATTTTTTGATAAGCAATAAAAGATATAGTTTTGAAAAAATTAAATTAAACAATTATGAACTCAAACGAATTTAATAAATACGCTGTAAAACATCGTGGAATTAGTAGTGCTACTATGCACAATTATACATCACATTTTCAAAAAAGTATTACAAATCTTACACCATATATTATTGAAGAACGCCCAATGAATGTAGCAAGTATGGATGTTTTTTCAAGATTAATGATGGATAGAATAATTTTTCTTGGCGAAGGCATCAATGATTATGTTGCTAATATTGTAACCGCTCAATTATTGTTTTTGGAAAGTGTGGACAGAACTCGTGATATTCAAATGTATTTAAATAGCCCAGGTGGTGGTGTTCATGCAGGATTAGGGATTTATGATACTATGCAAATTATCCAGCCCGATGTAGCCACAATTTGTACTGGAATGGCTGCAAGTATGGGCGCAGTTTTAATGTGTGCAGGTGCAGCAGGAAAAAGAACCGCTTTGAAACATTCTAGAATTATGATTCATCAGCCATTGGGTGGGGCAGAAGGACAAGCAAGCGATATTGAAATTACATACAAGCAAATAGAAAAGTTGAAAAAAGAATTGTATGAAATTATTGCTGAGCATAGCGGTCAAAAATTTTCTAAAGTTGAAAAAGATAGCGATAGAGATTATTGGATGACCGCACAAGAAGCCAAAGAATATGGTATGGTGGATGAAGTATTGATTAAAAATCCAAAAAAATAAATTGCTTTTTTGAAATAAAAGAATTGTCAAAAAAAAATAAACTAGATAAATGGCAAAAGATAAAGTGAAAGATGAATTATTATGTTCATTTTGTTTGAAAAAACAAGATGAAGTAGAAATAATTGTTAGTGGAAGTAAAGCTAATATTTGTAATGAATGTGTAGAAGGTGCAACAGAAATTATTAAAAAAGAACTTGGTGCTTATTGGACAAAAGCAGAAGGAATTCAAAAAGCAAATGGTGAATCTAATTTTAATTTAAAACCAAAAGATATTAAAGCTTATATTGATCAATATGTTATTGGTCAGGAAGATGCAAAAAAAGTAATAAGCGTTGCTATTTACAATCACTACAAAAGATTGAATCAAAAAATTGATGAAAATGAAGTAGAAATTGAAAAATCAAACATCATGATGGTGGGCGAAACAGGAACAGGCAAAACGTTGATTGCAAAAACTGTGGCAAAACTTTTGAATGTACCTTTTGCCATTGTTGATGCTACAGTTTTTACTGAAGCAGGTTATGTAGGTGAAGATGTTGAAAGTATTTTATCGAGATTGTTGCAAGCAGCAGATTATAATGAACGAATGGCCGAACGAGGAATTGTTTTTATTGATGAAATTGATAAAATTGGGCGAAAAGGCGATAATCCTTCAATTACTAGAGATGTAAGTGGTGAAGGTGTTCAACAAGGTATGTTGAAATTGTTGGAAGGTCATGATGTGTTGGTGCCACCTCAAGGCGGACGAAAACATCCTGATCAAAAAATGATAAAAATTAATACACAAAACATTTTATTTATTTGCGGTGGCGCTTTTGAAGGAATTGACAGAATGATTGCGAAACGATTACAAACTTCCACAATTGGTTTTAAATCGGGTAATGAAATGGTAAATTTTGCCGATCAACACATGGTGGAATATGTAAATGCTCAAGATTTGCGCAGTTTTGGATTGATACCAGAATTATTAGGCAGAATACCTGTAGTAACTTATTTGTCGCCTTTAGATAAACATGCGCTAAAAGAAATTTTGACAAAACCAAAAAATGCCTTGGTAAAACAATATGTCAAATTGTTTGAATATGAAAACGTGAAACTTGAATTTGAGGATGAAGCACTTAATTATATTGTAGACAAAGCATTAGAGTTTAAACTTGGCGGAAGAGGATTGCGAAGCATTTGCGAAATATTGATGACAGATGCGATGTATGAAATGCCGAGTGAAAAAACGAAAAAGACATTTAAAATTACTTTAGATTTTGCGAAGCAAAAAGTTGAAAAATCTAAAATGTCACTTTTAAAAATTAGCGCATAATTAACATTGAATAGTTTAATTAAATTTAATACTATTTATATCTTTACTTCTTAACAAACAAAAAAAATAATTATTATGAAAGAATTACTAGAAAAATTAACTACTGAAGTAGGTTTAAATGCAGAACAAGCTCAAAAAGCATTAGGAACTGTTGTGGAATTTGTAAAATCTAAAGTCCCTGCTCCGTTTGCTGATAAAATTGAAAGCATGTTGGGTGGAAATGCAGAAGGTGGCGAGGCTGGATTTATGGACAAAGCTGGCGATATGTTTGGCTCTGCAAAAGATAAAGCAGGCGATATGTTTGAAGGTGCAAAAGACAAAGCAGAAAACTTGA
The DNA here is from genome assembly GCA_017988595.1 of Chitinophagaceae bacterium. GTDB lineage: Bacteria > Bacteroidota > Bacteroidia > Chitinophagales > Chitinophagaceae > JAGNRR01. The sequence goes on along the minus strand of JAGNRR010000173.1, from coordinate 256 downwards.
TGGAAGGTGCTGGCGATATGTTTGAAAATGCAAAAGATAAAGCCGAAGATTTAATGGAAGGTGCTGGCGATAAATTAGAAGATTTAGCTGATAAAGCTGGCGATATGGCAAAAGATGCTTTTGGAAAAATCAAAGGTATTTTTGGTAAATAATCAAAAAAATAAAAAAATCCATAGAATGCTATCCATTGTTGGATAGCATTTTTTTTAATTATTAATAAACAATTATATGAAATTAAAAATTAGTACAGAAGCAC
>JAGNRR010000172.1 GCA_017988595.1 Chitinophagaceae bacterium | reverse complement strand
ATTATATGATATATTTTTTGTAAAATTGCAAAAATAAAAAATTATAGCCCCATGCACATTATTTTTTTAGACACAGAATTTACCGGATTACACCAACACACAACGCTTATATCTATTGGTTTAGCTGCCGAAAGTGGCGAAGAATTTTACGCCGAATTGACAGATTTTGATACCAACCAATTATCACCTTGGTTGATGGACAATGTAATTGACAAATTATTATTTACAGAAAATAATCAGCCATTAACAAGCCAAACAGAAATACATATAAAAGGCAATAAAAAAGAAGTTGCCACAGCATTACAAAATTGGTTTGCGCAATTTGATGAACCTAAAATTCAAATTTGGGGCGATGTACCGCACTGGGATTGGGTGCTTTTTTGCGATTTGTTTGGTGGCGCATTTAGCATACCACCCAATATACATTATATATGCATGGATTTGGCTACTTATATACAAGCAAAAGGTTTGGATATAGAAATGTCGAGATTTGAATACGTAGGATTAACAGTTGATAGCCAACACAATGCCTTAGCCGATGCCAAAGCCGAATTGGCTTGTTACCTTAAATTGAAAGCAATATGAGCGATACCATTTATAGCCAGCACCACTTTATGTTTCCATTTCGGTGGGATATTTTGCCTGCCAAATTTAAGTTACAGAGCATAAAGGAGAATATTGCCTTCGACGAAAGAACCGATTTGAACGATACACTTTTTAATCATTTGGAAAATTGGACACACAAATCCTTTGAATTGCATAACAAGTTTGGTGATATTGACCACCTCAAATATAATGAGTTTACCTATTTCCATGATTTTGTACAAAAGGCAGTTTTTGATTTTGAATATCCTTGGAAAAAGAAACAACAAATCATGAAATACTACGAATATGATTTGGATAATGCAAAAGATAACAAATACCTTATTGAGTATTTGGAAAAAGTAAATAAAGACGATTGGAATTGTGATAAACATGAAACATTACAACTCGAATTAAAACTTGACGGTATCACCCTCCATTTTTTCAATACAGGCGTTGGCGTGCTTACGTATAATTTGAGTAATATATTGGAAAGCCAGAAAGATAAAAATTCCATCCTCAAAATAAATGAATTTGGCAGACGAATGTATCCTCAGTTTATAGATAAGAAAGGAATTGAAGCTACGCAAAAAGCTTTTCTTCCAAAAAGCATAACGTTTATAGTAAATGGAAATACATTGGCAATAGAAGATTTTAGTTTTTATAGACTCAATAATAAAGCATTAACCGTTGCCGAACCTTACAGATTGCCTACTTATATTCAAAACCTATTTACCAACGCCGTAATATTTAGATTGGATGAAACCAAACTGCTCGAAAAGCAAATACTAATTACAAAAGTAACCGACGACAGAATGTTTTTTCATTCGTGGTATGGAAATGATGATTTATCCAAATCGTTTGCCAAACAAAAAGGTACTGAGGACGATTGGTGGTACTGTTATATTTTTGGAGATAAGGCATGGCCATCTATTGCAAATAATAAAATGAAAGCCAAGCAAATAAAAGCACATACTTACGATAGGTGGCTTAATAGTGGAACTTTGTTTGGAATGACACGTGATTCGTTTGTATGCTTAACAGACACAGGATTTTATGGAAGTGTACTTATTCGTAACCACATGAATACCATGTATTATACCCTATCTGTATTGTGTTTGGCGCAACGCACATCGGTATTAAAATTTACAGCTGAGGTAGCCAACCTAGCCGACTTGGCAAAAATAGACCCAGACAAAAAACTGATAGACAATATAAAAGGCGTTTACAAAAATTATATCGAATTTATCAACAAATTGTATTTCAGAGAAATAACGCCACAAATACAAGGCATAGAAATATATAACCAATTTCAGAAAATATTGAATTTGGAAAACGAAATAAAAGACCTAGATGGCGAAATAAGTGAGCTACACGAATACGTAAGCCTGATACAAACCGAGCGGCAAAACAACAATGCTGCCATTTTGAACGGTATTGCTATGGTGTTTTTGCCATTTACAGTAGTGTTTGGCGTATTGGGTGCAAATATTTTTGGTGAAAACAATAGGTGGCATGATTTCAAGAAAGGAGATGTCGATTATGATGCCATTGGTGGTTTAATAATTGGATTTGGCATTTCAATTATATTAATAGGTTTATTATTTATGACACAATATTTAATCAAAAAAAACAAAAAATAAAACGATGATGTACTTAGCATGTAGCAATACACAACAATGGATTTGCTTTTTATATTGGCTTTTAGGCGCAATACTTTTGTCCTATATATTTAAGTTATTTTTTGACTATTGTAAGTTTAAAAAGGAACATCAATACAGTTTGGATAAAATAAATGCAAAGGAACTTAATAACCAAAAGACAACTGAAGAAAGCGAAATAAAAAAGTTGAAAAAGCAATTAGAAGCATCTGATAAAAAAGCAGCTGATTTAGACAAAAAAATAGAAGATAGGGAAGCTCTAGATAAAACTAAAATTGAATTGTTGAAATATGCCATTGAGAAAAGTATAGATGATAATGAAAAGAAAAAGTATATAGAAAAACTAATTGAATTGACTAAGTAAAAACAATAAAACAAAGCGCCATGTACAAACTCACTTTTACACTGAAGCAGCATACGCCCATCATTCATTTTCAGCACGACCAAGCAGGCGCCACCCTGCGTGCCAGCGAGGTAAAACCAAAATTAGATAAGTTTATAATAGAGCAGTGCAAATTGACAGAAATAATTACAGTAGACAATAAGCCAAAAGAAGTCCCAAAAGAGGAATTCAAAAATTATTTTATAAATGAAGGAAAACAACATTTGGCTTTGGATTATAAGATGAGGGTGGAAGGAATAGGTGAAAATAAATATAAGGGTTTATTAGATTTAAAGGCAAAAACAATAAAATTAGAGAATGGTAATTTAAAAGAAACATTAGACACAAGTATAACTATTCCAACATATTTTGGCAACTTAATGAAATTAAATGAATTTAAAGATGGAAAACCTTTTAAAAAAGTATCGTATTTTGATACTGTAACACTTATTATTTTTACATCAAATGAAAAACTAAGAGACAATATTAATAGTTGTATAGATAATTTTTTCTTTTTAAATAATTTTGGAACGAGACAAAGTAAGGGGTTTGGGAGTTTTACGAATATGAATAATGAAAATAAGGTTTCCATTCCATATTTAGCTTTTAATATAGATAAAAATCAAGAAAATCCATTTGAAATAGTATTTAACGTTATAAACTACTACCATCCGCGATTAAAATCAGGCGTAAATTATTCATTTCAGAAGAAGGTAGCACCCCCAAAAAAAAATCCACCTAGGTTCTGTCATTATCAGGAAGCATATATAAAAATATATTTAAGAGAGAAAAAAATGGATTATATTTGGGATAAAAAATGGCTAAAGGAAATTTTTTTCCCATTAACTCCAAGTGCTGAAAATAAAAAATTAGTACGAGCTTTTTTAGGACTTTCTTATGATTTTAAATTTGGGACTAATATAAACCCATGTAATCCTATAGGAGTTTTACCAAAATCTAAAATTGAAATAAGTTTAAACTTAGAAAAAAATGAAATTGAAAGGATTAAGTCCCCAATTACCTATAAACCTATTAAAGTAAAAGATGAATGGCGCATTTATATTTTAGTGAAAGATATTCATATTAAGGAGAATAATAATTTAATTACAGATCATGAATTTGAATTTAAGTTTCAACAAAGTAATGGAAAATTAAATACTCCAAAAGAATTAATAGATTATCATGATTTAATAAATAAATATAACCTTAATTTGACTAAATCTTTTAAAGCTTTCTTTTTCAATGGAAAATATATAGATGTTTCCATAAATATTTAATAAATTTTTTAAAAAGCCAACTTCCCAAATGAGCGCACCAACCACCCAAACCTACACCGCCGTAACCATAGGGCCGATATACAAAACGCTACACCATGTAAAAAGCACCAAAGCCGTTTGGGCTGCTAGTTATATGTTTTCGTACCTTA
>JAGNRR010000171.1 GCA_017988595.1 Chitinophagaceae bacterium | reverse complement strand
GATTATAATGGCAGCAATTGTTATTGAAAATAAAAATAAAAATTGAACAATTGCATCTTTTTTATTTAAATAAAAATAAATAATACTTGGAAAAAGAATCCAATATTTTTTTATAAAATCAACATATAAATAACTTGAATCGTTTTGAAAATCGGTATTGTTGCTTGTAAATAATTCAAGAAAAGGGTAGTAGGGCCAGGCAGTTGCTAGCAATATTGGAATTAACAAATTTAGAATGAGTAAAAAGAATTCTTTTCTGAAATATGTTTTATCGTTTAAAATTTTGACAAGAAAAATGATGCCAATGCCTAAGTTTAAAAATATTGCAGTAGTTGGATGAGTTATCCATACAACTGAATTAAATATAATGGCAAAGATTACAGCAATTAAATTATTTTTTTTGTTTGAATAATAAAATCCTAATAAAAATAATGTAATAATTATAGAAAACGTTGAAGGATAAGGTGCAACTAAATGAAAGGAATAAAAATTATAAAACCCACTCCAGTCTGTAGGATGATAGCCCCAAAAAAATAAAATTAATACAAGACTCCAACAACTCATTTTGATGAAATTTTCAGGAAAAACTTGTTTGCAAAAAAACATAACAGAAAGTATAAAAAAAATCAAATTAAAAATTGAATAAAAATATAAGGATTGAGCAGCATTCCATTGAAATAATTTTCCTGTTTCAGCTACTAATAAGCTATATGGTGAAAAAAAGGCATGCGGAATGTTTGTATTTAAAATAGGATTTTGTGGAGAAGTTGAATTTAAAATAAGTTCTTTTACTACTGCCAAATGTTCCCAATAATCACCTTGCCAGCATGCTTGGGTTATTTTATATAGTTCAAATGACATAAAAAGCAAACAAATGAGAGTAAATATTCCTGTAGAGTAATAGTTTTTTTTCATATGTTATTTACGCTAGCTTTTTTTACTTTTTCGTTCATTTGCCATTTGCCATGAATGAACAAAAACGCTAAACGCTATTAATAAAATACCCAATACAAATCCCCAGCCTAATTCTTTATTTTCTTTATAAATTAATATGGCTAAAATTATTCCATAAACTGGTTCTAAATTTACTAATAAAACTGCTGTAAATGAACTGATTTTTTTTAATGCTTCCAATGCAAAACTTTGTCCTAAAACCGTACAAAAAAAACTAAGGATGAAAAGCCAAAACCAATCGTTTAAAGTTGGTGCAAATGAAACAGTAGGAAAATAATTTTGATATAAAGGTAGTAATAGCAATAAAAATAAAAAACCAAAACCAATTTCATAAAAAGCAACATTCTTTGCTTCATAATGATTTATGATTTTTTTGTTCATAATCGTAAAAATAGTGCTTAGTAAAGCGGCAATAATACCCAATATAATTCCAGTAGCATATTCAAATTCAAATTTGTAAATAAAATACATGCCCAATAATGCAATAAATCCTGTAGTTAATTGTTTTGGCTCAAATTTTGTTTTCATAACCAAAGGTTCAATTATTGCTGTAAAAATACCAGCTGTGGATAAGCAAACTAAAGCAATAGAAGCATTTGCAAATTTTATAGAACCATAAAAACAGCACCAATGAATGGCAATTACGCTGCCAATAACACTAAATCTGATAATTTCTTTTCGAGAAATAGGAATTAATTTTTTTTGAAAATAGAGAATGATAAAAAAACAAATTGCACTCAATAACATTCTATAAAGGACCAATGGAAAGGCTTGCAGCTCAATAACTCGTCCTAAAACACCCGTAAAACCCCACAAAAAAACTGCAAAATGCATTTTTAATAACGCTTCTTTCATAATTTTCACAATTTAGAATAAAAAATTGAAATATTTAAAAGAAATCATTTACCTTTGCCCTCCCAAAAGGAACAGATATGCCAAAAATGAAAACTCACTCACGTGCCAAAAAAACTTTTAAAGTTACTGGAAGTGGAAAAATAAAAAGATTTCAAGCTTATAAAAGCCATTTATTGACTAAAAAAGCAACAAAACGTAAACGTAATTTACGCGGTTCTACAATGCTTCATAAAACCAATGAAGGCATGGTAAAACGTTTACTTTGTTTTGGAGGTTAAATAAATCAAGATTAGATAAATTAAAAAATAAAAATAGTTAAAAAATTAAATTATGCCACGTTCAGTAAATGCTGTAGCAAGCAAAGCAAGAAGAAAAAAAATACTTAAACAAGCCAAAGGTTTTTATGGTAAACGTAAAAATGTATATACCGTTGCCAAAAATGTGCTTGAAAAAGGGATGACATACAAATTTGTAGGTCGCAAATTGAAAAAAAGAGATTATCGCACACTTTGGATTGCTCGTATTAATGCGGCAACTCGTGCCGAAGGTATAAACTATAGTGTATTTATGCACAAATTAGCTCAAAGCGATTTAAATATTAATCGTAAAGTTTTGGCTGATTTAGCAATGAATGAACCAGAAACTTTTAAAAGTATTGTTGCACAAATAGCTGCAAAATAATTTTTAACAAATAAATTCTTTAAAGTCAATATCGATATCGATATTGGCTTTTTTGTTTTTTGGGAAAATGCCGTAAACTGAACTCCCGCTTCCACTCATTGATGCATAGAGTGCACCTTGATGATATAATTGGTCTTTTATTTTTTTTACAGCAGGTGCTTTTGCAAAAACATAATCTTCAAAATCATTTTTTAACCAGTTTTTCCAATCAGTTATGGGCAAGCTCAAAATTTCATTGAAATTAAACTCAATTTGTTTATTACGATTGATATTATTATAGGCTTCTTTGGTACTTATATGAATGTTTGGGCAAATAAGTTGAATGTTATATTTACTCAGATTTAATTCTATATCCTCCATTATTTCACCACGTCCTGAAATTAGTTTGGGTTTATTTTCGATAAAAAATGGGCAATCGCTACCTAATATTAATGCGTATTTTTCGAGTTGTTTTGGTTCGATATCTAGTTTAAAAAAATCACTTAAAAGTTTTAGCATAAAACTAGCATCTGCCGAGCCGCCACCCAAACCAGCACCACTTGGAATATTTTTAAATAAATGAATTATTCCAGGTTTTATTTTGTAGAAATCTTTTTGTAAAAGAAGATATGCTTTATAGACTAAATTATCTTCCATTTTTCCTTCGATGGAATTGCCATAAACAGTTAGGTTTGTTTCTAAATCTGGAATAAACTCCAAGATATCGCAAGTTGATATAGGATAAAAAACACTTTTTATATTATGGTAACCATCGCTTCTTTTAGAGCCAATTTGAAGTCCAATATTTATTTTTGCATTAGGGAAAACTAACATAGTTACTAGCGAAGATAAAAATAAAAAACCATTTGAAATAACAAATGGTTTTTTAGAATAAATGTTTTTTAAATTGTTATGCTGATAATTTTTCTTTGTATTGTTTTAATTGGTGAACCATTGATTTGTATGCATGATCAAAAGATTCTTCAAAGGTTTTAGATTCATGTTTTATAAAAAAAGTGTGTTTTGGAATATGAACTTTTATTTCCACTACTTTATCTTTTATTTGGTGAACAATATTATCAAGTTTTAAAAAAATTTCTACCTCTACAATTTTATCATGAAAAGTATTAAATTTTTCTGTTTTTTCGTTTATCAAATCTAATAGTTTTGAGTCTGCTGTAAAACGCTGGGTATTAATTTGTACATTCATATTTAATTTTGGTTTTAAAAGTTTGAATAAAAAAAGAGCTGAACGATATAAAATTACATTAGAGAAAATAATATTTCTAATTTTTTATGATAAAAATTTTATAAAATTAATCTTTCTTTTTTCTATTTAAATTATAAAAAAAAGTAACTCCATAAGATAAAATATTGTCATCTTCTCTAGTAGTTGGAGTTAAAGGATAATAAGAAGCAAATTCTGACCACTGTTGTGAGTCTAATAAATCGCTATTTGTAAATGAAAAATATGAAAAAATTGATAATTTAATTCTAGAAGTAATATTTGAATTTACATGTAATTGCATTAAATATTCAAAAATTGCTTTATCATCTTTCTCACTTTTTGATTCATAAGTATTATCA
>JAGNRR010000170.1 GCA_017988595.1 Chitinophagaceae bacterium | reverse complement strand
GCTATAAATCAACCAATGCTAGGTTTTGAGTCGAGAAAAGTTTATGAAAAATACAAAGACAGTATAATAAATGAAGAAAAAGCAAATGCAGTAGTAAACATTGAAATGCAGTATGAAGTAAATCAAAAAGACAATGAAATTAGTTTTTTAAATAAAGAGAAAAAACTTAACCAAGAAAGAATAACTCAACAAAAAACGATAAAAAATTTTTTGATATTAATTGTCATACTTGTCTTCATTTTGTTTTTATTATTCTTTAATAGATATAAAATAAAAGCTAAATCTAATAAAATCATTGAAGATAAAAATAGAGAATTAGAAAAATTATCTATAGTTGCAAAAGAAGCACGAAATGGAATTTTGATAACCGATGAAAAGGGTAATGTGGAGTGGTATAATGAAGAGTTCTCTAAAATTCATATGCTAAATAAATCAATAGCGAATGAGTCTAAAAAAAATGCATATGAAATAAGTAAAAATGATTCTATTCAATCTATTATTGAGGATTGTGTGAGAAAAGGAATTCCCAAAGAATATGAATTAAAACTAAAAGAAAATAGGGAGGATGTTTGGATAAAAACAAACGTCATGCCTATTACAAATGAAAATAATATTGTACATAAATTAGTTTTTGTTGAAACAGATATAAGCGAATTAATTAAAGCTAAAGAAACTGCCGAAAATGCACTTTTAATTCAAGAGCAATTTTTGGCAAATACAAGTCATGAAATCAGAACTCCGATGAATGGGATTATTGGAATGACAAATCAAATTTTAATTACAGATGTATCTGAAAATCAAACAGAATATTTAAACGCCATTAAAGAATCTTCTAATAATTTAATGTACATCATTAATGGAATTTTAGATGTGTCAAAAATAAAGGCAGGAAAATTTGATTTAGAAAAAATACCTTTTAAACTAAACGATATTCTTCGTTCCCTTGAATTGACTTTTAAATTAAAAGCGAAAGAAAAAAATATTAAATTAAATATAAGTATAGATAAAAATATCCCAAAAATTTTAAAAGGCGATCCAATTCGATTGAATCAAATAATAATTAATTTATTGAACAATGCAATAAAATTTACTGAGGTTGGATCGGTGAATTTAATAGTTACTTTTATCAAAAAATTAAACCAATCTTGCAAACTTGAGTTTAAAATTGAAGATACCGGAATTGGAATTGCAACTGAAAAATTAGACCATATATTTGAAGCATTTTCTCAAGCTGATATAGATACTAGTCGAAAATTTGGAGGAACCGGTTTGGGATTAAATATATCAAAATCGTTAATAGAATTACAAGGCGGCGAAATAAATGTTTCAAGCAAACTAAATGAAGGGTCTATATTTTCATTCACTATTGAATATGAAATAAGTAGTGAAATAGAGTTTCTAGAGAATTTAAAAATTGAAACCAATTTGCCAGAAAATATAGATTTAAGTCATTTGCAAATTTTGTTGGTAGAAGATAATCTAATCAATCAAAAGGTTGCTTTGTTTGAGTTAAATAAATGGAAAATAAAAACAGATCTTGCTTCTAATCCTGTTGAAGCTTTTGACCTTTTGAAAAACAAAAGTTATAATTTAGTATTAATGGATTTGTCGATGCCTATCATGAGTGGAATAGAAGCTGCTATTGAAATACGAAAAAATGAAAATGAATTAATAAAAAATATTCCAATTATAGCATTGACCGCTTCGGCTCAAAATAGTGAAAAGTTAAAATGTTTGGAGGCGGGAATGAATGATTATATTTCTAAACCTTTTAATCCTGAAAAATTATATAGCAAAATAACCTATTTGGCAAAGCATTAATTATTAAAAAATTAAACGATGAAAAAAAAATTAAACACTACAGAAATTAATTTAGAAACACTAGAATCTTATGCCTCGAAAAATCAAAATTTTATTGTTGAAATATTAAATATTTATATTGAGGAAATGCCAATTGAACACGAGATTCTTTTAAATGCTATTGAACATTATGACATGCCAAAAATAGTATTTCAAGCTCATAAAATGCTCAACAATGCTCAACTTTGTGGCGTACAGCCATTATCAGATTTATTAATCTTATTAGAAGATGAAATTAAAAATGTAAATAGTACATTAGATATTGAATTTACTAAAATTGAAATTAAAAAATCTATAGACGAATCTTTAACTTTGATTAAAGAAATAACAAATAATTTATTGGCTTAAAAAACTAACCAATAAAGCAATAATATTTAGCAAAATTATTTGATTAACAGGAAAATCTTATAAATCAAATAATTTTATTTACATGATTTTAATCATCAAATTGTAAAAGTTCATTTTTTAACTTTGCAAAGTTCAACTTATAAACTTAATAAATTGTTCCATATAGCTATTTAAAACTAAACAAATATTAAATGAATAAAGATAAAGAACCTGTCAATCCTCATCATTTCCATATTCCAGTTATGGGCTTGGCCTTTACAGTTGATACTCCTATAAAAGTAGCAAAATATGGTATTGATTCTGTGGTATCAGTTATCGAAAATAAAATGCTTGAGCATTTAAGAAAAAAAATTTCTGCTCAATATTCAATGGCATATAGTCCTATCGATGAAAGTATAGAAGATTATAAAGCCAAAAGAATAACTGCATATTTAAACTTGTTAAACAATGTAGTAGAAATTCAATTTAATAAAATGTTAGAAGGCAATTTTGAAACCAACGTTGAATTAAACAACTATTTTAAATTTCTTCCAGATGATTCTCTTTTAAAAGAAACATATCAAAATTTAAAGTTTAGTAGTGGTGATGAAAAAATAAAACTAGAGGCCCTTTTAAAATCTCAAATGAAACCTGGCTCTATTGATATTAACATCATGACAAAAGTAGATAAGCTTAACTATTCAAAAAATAACGAACCTTTACCTGTTGAATTTTCAGATGCATTAACGTGTTTGCGTGGTTATGCAAATAGTGATTTGACATCTTCAGTTGTTTTATCCGCAGGTATAAACCCTAGACTTTATAGTTATTTTGAAACTTTTTCTGATTTTTATCCTGATAGCTATGGTAATTTAAAAAAGAAAATTATTGTAAAAGTAAGTGATTATAGATCGGCATTAATTCAGGGAAAATTTTTGGCTAAAAAAGGTTTGTGGGTGTCGGAATTTAGAATTGAATCGGGATTAAATTGTGGAGGTCATGCATTTGCCACAGAAGGCATTTTGCTTGGACCAATTTTAGAAGAATTTAAATTAAATAAAAATAATTTGATAGAAGAATTATTTACAATTGTAAATAAGGCTTTGGAAACTAATGGTAAAAAAACATTTGCTCAAAAACCTAATTTAAGAATAACTGCACAAGGAGGGGTAGGCACTTCTGAAGAGGCTTCGTTTTTAATAGAAAATTATAACCTAGACAGCATTGGATGGGGTAGTCCATTTTTACTTGTCCCAGAAGTAACAAATGTAGACCCTGAAACGTTGGAAAATTTGGCAACTGCATCACCACAAGATTATTATTTAAGTCATGCTTCCCCACTTGGAGTACCTTTTAATAATTTTAGAAAAAGTAGTTTTATTGCATTAAAAAACAAAAGAATTGAAGATGGAAAATCTGGCAGTCCTTGTGTTGTAAAACTTCTTCAGTTTGATACTGAATTTACAACAATGCCCATTTGCACTGCCTCAAAAAAATATCAAAAATTAAAATTAAAACAACTCAAAGAAACTGCATTAAGTCAATATGAATATGATGAAAAATCGCAAAAAATTCTTGAAAAAGAATGTCTTTGCGAAGGGCTTGCAGCTCCTGCATTAATAAACAATAATATCAAATGCAATCAAGCTGTAACGATTTGTCCTGGTCCAAATTTGGCATTTTTTTCAGGAACATTTACTTTGGAAAATATGATAAATCATATTTATGGTAGATTAAATATTTTAAACAATTTAAAAAGACCAAATTTATTTATAAACGAGTTGAATCTTTATTTAAATTATTTTAAAACTGAAGTAGTTAACAATGAGAATATCAAAGATATTCAAAAAATAAATTTTAAAAAGAATTTACAGCTTGGTATAGATT
>JAGNRR010000169.1 GCA_017988595.1 Chitinophagaceae bacterium | reverse complement strand
GTTCGGATGGATGGTTTTTAGACGAACTGACTTTAGCAGATATTTTGAGAAAAATCGCTGAAAAAAGAAAATATAAAGTAACGTTCAAACACAAAACAAATTAAAGATTATGAAGAAAATTATCTATTTTTTACTCGCAACAATTTCTATTTCAAATTTGTCTTTTAGTCAAGAAACAGAATTCAAATTTGACAAAGAAGGTTTTACGGATTTTGTTGTTACTCAATGCGAAGGAAAAACTCAAGCCGAATTATATAAAAAAGCTTTAGATTGGGTTTCTGTAACATATAAAAATCCGAAAGAAGTAATTAAAGCTCAAATCGAAAATGACTACATCAGAATTGAAGGTTCAAGTAACTCTTTAATTTGCTTAAATATTTTGGGAAAAAAATATAATAATGCAACTTACCAAATTGAAATTTCATTTAAAGACGGAAAATATAAATTTGACGTTATTGAAATCAGACAATATACAGAAGCAAGTCAGTATAGTTCAGGTGGTTGGTCAGAAGTTGGACTTGCGACCACAGAACCTTATTATAACAAAAAAGGCGAAATCAGAGGCGTTTTTAAATATTTTCCTGAATTTTTGCCAACATATTTTAACAAACTAAACCTTGAACTGAAAGACTTTTTATTGAGTGATAAAATACCAAGTAAAAAAAGTGAATGGTAAAAAAAAACATCTGCTAACACACGTTTGTAGCAATGGCTTGGGCTTGGTTTTTCCTTCGGAAAAACCGCTGTCGGCAACAATTTGGTTTGTACTTGTTAAGTTAAGTCTTAAATCACAAGCCACTGCTACAAGCGTGGGAACGTTATATGATATTTTTAAAACCAACTATAAATGAATCCTTTAAATCCATTTTTTGCAATTGTAGTATATTTTATTGCTATCGCAACAGCTTATCTATTAAATTTAAAATATAGAATAGCAAATGACAATACCAGGTATGAAACAATTGATGGAATAAGGGGGTTTCTCGCTATAGGGGTTTTCATACATCACTCATCTATATGGTTTCAATATTTACAAATCAAGTCATGGGAAGCACCAAAATCAAATCTATATAACCATTTAGGTCAAACAAGTGTTTCGTTTTTTTTTATGATTACCGCTTTTTTATTTATAACGAAATTGCTGAATACAAATAATCAAAAAATCGATTGGAATACTTTATTCATCTCAAGATTTTTTAGATTAGTTCCAATGTATCTTGTTTCAATATTAGCATTAGTATTAATTGTATTAATAATAAGTGATTGGAAACTAAATATTTCATTAGTTAGATTTATCAAAGAAATGATAGCTTGGGGTACTTTTACTATTTTCGGTGGCCCAACTATAAACGGCTCATCTTTTACAAGTATAATAAATGCAGGTGTTGTTTGGTCTTTACCCTATGAATGGTTATTTTATTTTAGTCTACCCTTTATATCAATTTTAATTTTTAAAAAAATAACATCAAAACTTTATTTGATAATTAGCATTCTTTTCGTTCTAATATTTTATAAAGTTCATGGATTGAGCGTCCATCATTTGTTTTCTTTTGCTGGAGGTGCCATATCTCCATTTTTAATAAAGTATAATTCGAAAAAAATAAATTTTAATTCAATAATTTTCAGCACAATAATTTTACTATGTCTAGCATTGATTTTGTTATTTAACACTTCAAATAATTATTTATGTAAATTATTAATAATTATAGTTTTTAATTTAATTGCTATGGGAAATAATTTTTTTGGAGTTCTAAAGAGTTCAACATTAAAATTTTTAGGCGAAATATCTTATAGTACATACTTAATTCACGGAATAATTATCTTTATTGTAATGTATTTCTATTACAATCTAGAAGTAGCAAAAAATTTGTCTCCTACACAATTTTGCATAACAATATTTATTATAACACCTATTATTGTTTTTACTAGTTTTCTTTCGTATAAAAATATTGAGAAACCTTGTATGAATTATTCAAAAAGAATTAGCAAGGAAAAAATAAAACATCATATAACAAGCGTTTGGCGAAAAAGCGGGTTCAGTGGTTAATTGAACATTTGTGCTTCGTATCAAGTTCAGCGCTGGCAGACAGTTTAGTGCTCCGAAATCCGCTTCTTCGCCAAGCGCCAAAACGTTACCTGCCATTTAGGACAGCGTTCAACCCATTGTACAGGCGGACGAATTTTGTTCGTTGTTCTTGCTCGGTTATTAAATGAACGTATTTGTGTGCGACAGCTTTACGACTTTCATCCCACCAAATACGAGCCTTATCAACACCTTTGACAAAAAAGTGTGTAGGGTGTTTTCGCCATTGGACTAATTCGCCTTTTTCTACAAGTTTTAAAATTTCTTTCGGTATAAAGTTTTCATTTTGATAATTGACCCCATTTATGCGACCTTCTTCAAACTCAATGGCGGACTTTGTTTTTTCAATGCTTTCTTTCAAAGTACGAATTGCATTGTTTTGTTTTTCCCATTTATTAAAAGTGGCTTGACCGTTACGTTTATCATTTAACGGTTGCCCATTTGCTTGTTTGACAGTTGCAAAATGTTCATCAAATCTGCGTTGTAATTCTTGCTCTTTTTTGGCAAGTGACTGTTTTAAAATTTCAAGTTTTTTGCTCATAATTGACAAATAAACGGCAGGTAACATCGGTTTTGCAATAGTGGGGCTGATGTGCAAAATTCAACATTAGTGCCTTGATTAAATATTAGTAATAAATTCAACTTTTCGGCTTCGATTTCCCCACCATCGCAAAGCCGAGAACCGTTACCTATAATTGCTACATTCGTTTTCAAAAGAGAGATTGTTGAGCAACGTGGTTAATAATTCTTTGTTTTGCTTTCTCAAAATATTCGGGATCAAGTTCACAAGCGGTCAGCTCAAAATTATAATCGTGGCACGCAATTGCAATACTTCCTGAGCCTAAATGCGTATCGAGAATTTTATCTCCTTCTTTGGCGTAATTTTTTAAACAATATTTATAAAGTTTAACAGGTTTTTCGTTAGGATGAATTACTCTGTTATGTCCATCTTCAAATGACCCAGTTCCTTTTCTAAATCCTTCCCATTCGTGCTTAAAAATCATTACTCTATTATCTATACTTTGATAAGCTAATTCAGCCATTGATAAAATACCATCTTTTTTGTCTTTATCCCAGACTAACCATCCAGAATGTTTTAAAAACTCAGGATAATAATTTGCCCCCCAAATAATTTGATTTTTTGAAACCCTAAATAATTCATTAAAATACTCTATTTCAGGTGTTTTATTATGGTTTGAGTAATGTTTTAAATCTTTTCTATTTTCTTTTATTTTACTTTTTTTTCCACCTCTACCAAAACTTCCATTTGAAGCACCAACGTTATAAGGCGGGTCAACTATTGCTAAATCAAAATAATCATCAGGGTAACGTGCCATTAATAACATATTATCTTCACACGTTATATTTAATCCACCCGCAACTATCGGTAACAGCGGTTTTGAGCTATTGCCGTTTGTTTCTGTAGGGAATGTTTGTCCGATTTTTGTATGCATTTGTCTTTAATTTAAAGTTTAGTGTGTGTTTTATCGGCAACATCACAAAGCCGCAGGACGTTAGTGGCAATTATTGCGAACCCTACAACAAAGAAAAAACAACAGAAAAATGATAGAACTTTACCAATCTTTAGGACTAAATCAAAACCCATTTTCAAAGTTTTCAGCAGAAGAAGAACTTGAGTATTTGAAAGACATTTACGTAACGCCTAAATATTTTAATTCACTTTTCTCTGATTTAAAAAGTGGAAGTAGTAGATTTATTATTGGGTCAAGAGGTAGTGGAAAAACTGCTTTGATGCACCAATTAAAAACAAACTTAGATAACTCAAATGTATTTGTACTTTTTATTGACAATTTTGATGGTATTCCAACAAAAGAGAATGAAAAGCATTTAATATTTAATATAATTCAAAAAATAGTAACTGATTTTTGTATCATAATTTCTCAAAATCCTAAATCAATAAAAAAACTTAATGAATTTGAAAAAGAAAAATTATCATTTTTTATTGAGCAATTTTTCAAAACACTAAGTAGAAAAGAATATGAAGATAGAAATGATAAAGTAAAAAAATTCAAGACGAAAAATTTTATCAAAAATATTTATAACAATTTTTTTAAC
>JAGNRR010000023.1 GCA_017988595.1 Chitinophagaceae bacterium | reverse complement strand
GATTTACTTGGCGGATTGATGGGCGGCAAATAATAATAAACTGTTTTCCTAAAAAAAATTTAAATAAAATATGAAAAAAAATTCACTACTCCTTTTCATTGTATTTTTATGCAATATTTCTTTTGCTCAGCAAAATTTCAAAAAAAGATCTAACGAAGAAAAAGCTCGGTTTTATACTCAAGAAATGAAAGACAGCCTTGCTTTGACTGAAGTTCAAGAACCATTGGTTTTTGAAATTAATTTACAAGTAAGCAAAAGCATTGACAGTTTATATAAAAATATAAATGAACCAGCTGAACGCAAAAAAAAGTTTCGTGAAATTTTTAAAACACGCGACGAAGCACTTAAAAATGTGCTGGAGCTGAAACAATTTTTACGATATGAGGATATAGAAATGGAAAAATGGGAAAAAAAGAAGCGTGAAGCTAAAAAAGATAAAGAATAAAATTTATTGAAAAACTAATTACTGCTCTTTTTTGGAGCAGTTTTTTTAGTTGCAAACTTTCTTTGTTCTGTTAAAAAAACATCTAATGCCGAAGACATCGAAGGCATATTTGGTTGAGGAACTTTTAAAGCAACTTCTAATCCAGCTTTTAAAGCTGCCTGCTCAGTGTTTGGTCCAAATGTAGCAATGATAGTATTGCCTTGTTTAAATTTTGGATAACACTCTAATAGCGATTTTACACCACTTGGACTAAAAAATGCAATAATATCAGGTTTTTTATCAACTACAATTTTGCATTCATTACTTACCGTATGATAAAATGTAGCTTCTTGAAACTCTAAATTATTGGTTTTTAGCGCTTGAATTATTGCACCATTGGTAAGTTCGTTGTAAGGTAAAATATATTTTTCCTTATACTTATATTTCAAAAAGCACTCTATTAAACTTTCGATATTACCTTTTGTTCCAAAAAATATTTTTCGTTTTCGATAAATAATAAATTTTTGAAGATAAAGCGCAATTGCCTCAGAAATGCAAAAATATTTCATTTCCGTTGAGACTTTGATTTTTAACTCTTCACAAATTCTGAAATAATGGTCAATTGCATTTCTGCTTGTAAAAATTATTGCTGTATAATTATATAATTCTATTTTGTTTTTTCGAAATTCTTTAGGATCAATGCCTTCTACTTTTACAAATGGATGAAAATGAATGTTTACATTGAATTTTTTTTCAATATCAAAATAAGGCGATTTTGGTGATTCGGGAAAGGGTTGAGAAATTAAAATATTTTTTATTTCAATACTTTTTTCTACACTTATTTTTTTGCTTTTTGGCAATGCAATTTTTTTTTCAGT
Source organism: Chitinophagaceae bacterium (assembly GCA_017988595.1). Lineage (GTDB taxonomy): Bacteria > Bacteroidota > Bacteroidia > Chitinophagales > Chitinophagaceae > JAGNRR01. The sequence continues at coordinate 14,289 of JAGNRR010000023.1, read as the reverse complement.
AGTGGCTTTTTTTCTTACTGTTTTTGTCATAAATTATTTAAAATTCAATCGCATTATGCCCCCCATTTGCCAATCAAATATCTACCAAGCATTAAAATTGGCAAAACTTCGAGCGCACAAAGATAAAACAAAAACTGAATTACTGAAATATTTTGTTTTTTAGTAACATTGGCATATAATATTATGTGTTTTATAAATATAAAAATTAATAATATTACTAAATTTAGGATATTAAACCACTTAAAATGTTCTCCATTGAAGACTAATAAAATGCTAGTTAAAATTAAAAATAAAATTACTGAACTGATATTTAATTGACTTATTTTTTGAGAAATTATTTTTTCGCTTTTTTGTAATGAAAGCATCCAGCCAATTAGTTTCATTAATATTTTTCTTAAAAAACTAATGCATAAATAGACTAATGTAGTTATAAACACATTTTGAAAATTAAAAGAAAATGAATTTGAAAAATTACTAAAGATACTGGCTAGCAATATGCCCATTAATAAATAATAAAATAAATGTAAAAAAAATACAGGCCATTTATTTTGAAACAATACATCGTATTTGCTCCTTTTATCTAAAGGTGCTTTTAAAAATTGAGCATATAAATCAGCTATAAATTTTGGATGAAAAAGTTTTATCAGTCCAAAAAGCGAAAGCAGAATTAAACAAATAAACAAACGAGTCTTTTTTGAACTCATTAGCTGGATGGCATTTCCTGTTTTTTTTTCTAACAATGCTTCTTGTTTCACTTGCAACATAGGATGAATTTGCATCAATTCTTTTTCAGAAGAGTATTGAATTAAGGAACCTTGTATTGAAATACTATCTTGGGCATTTAATTTTAAAAATCCAAAAAGGCAAATAAGAAATAGTAATTTTATTTTCATTCTTTGCAAAAATAATAGAAAGTGAATGATAATAAAGAAAATTTAAACATCATTGTTATTAAATAAAATGAAGCGTGTCAAATTTTAGCAATAATTTTGTCAACAGTCTTTTGTTTTTTTAAAAAGAAAAAATATTGAGTAATATGCTAGAAGAAAATAACAGCCCAGAAGAAGAACAAAGTAATCATGTGAAACACATGTATAAAACTTGGTTTTTGGACTATGCCAGTTATGTAATTTTGGAAAGAGCCGTTCCTGCTGCTCTTGATGGTTTTAAACCTGTACAACGTCGAATTTTGCATGCATTGAAAGAAATGGACGATGGTCGATTTAATAAAGTAGCAAACGTAATAGGACAAACGATGCAATATCATCCCCATGGCGACATGAGTATTGGCGATGCATTGGTAAATATGGGGCAAAAAGATTTGCTTATCGAAACACAAGGAAACTGGGGCGATGTAAGAACAGGAGACAGTGCCGCTGCGCCAAGATATATTGAAGCTCGTCTTTCAAAATTTGCACTAGATGTTACGTTCAATGCAAAAATTACGAATTGGCAATTGAGCTATGATGGACGTAAAAAAGAACCACTTTTTTTGCCCGTAAAATTTCCTTTATTACTTGCTCAAGGTGCTGAAGGTATTGCAGTAGGTCTTTCTACAAAAATTCTTCCCCACAATTTTATAGAATTAATTGATGCCAGTATTGCATTGTTGAAAGGAAAAAAAATAGCGCTTTATCCAGATTTTCCTACAGGAGGAATGGCGGATGTGTCATTGTACAACGATGGAAAACGTGGAGGAAAAGTACGAGTTAGAGCAAAAATTGAAAAATTTGATAGCAAAACAATTTTGATAAAAAGTGTGCCATTTGGTATCACCACAGGAACAATTATCGAAAGCATTATAAAAGCAAACGATACAGGAAAACTAAAAATTAAAAAAGTAAGCGACAACACCGCTGCCGAAGTGGAAATTGAAGTGCAATTAGCAACAGGCGTAACTGCCGATCAAACCATCGATGCGCTTTATGCATTTACAAAATGCGAAGAATCTATTTCGCCAAACATTTGCGTCATTGTAAATGACAAACCCGAATTTATAGGTGCAACACAACTATTAAAATATTCTGTTGATAGCACCAAAGATTTATTGCTTCGAGAATTGCAAATAAAACTTGCTGAGCTTGAAGATCAATGGCATTATTCTAGTTTGGAAAAAATATTTATTGAAAAAAGAATATACCGAGATATAGAAGAAGAAGAAACTTGGGATGGCGTAATTGCAGCAATTGACAAAGGTTTGACGCCATATAAAAAAATATTTAAACGTGAAATAACCGAAGATGATATTGTGCGTTTAACTGAAATAAAAATAAAACGAATTTCAAAGTTTGATAGTTTTAAAGCCGATGAATTAATAAAAGGCATTGAAGTTTCAATTGATGAAACCAAACATCATATAGAGCATTTAAACGATTATACGATTGCTCATTTTGATAATTTGAAGAAAAAATATGGCAAAGGCAAAGAACGAAAAACCGAATTAAAAGTTTTTGATAATATTGAAATTGCCGAAATTGCTATTGCAAATACAAAGCTGTATATGAATGCCAAAGAAGGTTTCATTGGAACAGGATTGAAAAAAGATGAATTTCTGTTTGATTGTGCAGACTCGGATAATATTATTGCTTTTACACGAAGTGGCATCATGAAAGTAACTAAAGTATCCGATAAAACATTTATCGGAAAAGATATCATTCATGCAGAAGTGTTTAAAAAAACGGATGACAGAACGACTTATAACATGATTTATACGGATGCGCAAACCACAAAAACATTTGCAAAACGATTTAATGTTACAGGAATAACACGAGATAAAGAATATGATTTGGGTGGCGGAGATGGAAAAAATAAAGTGCATTATTTTTCATCAAATCCAAATGGAGAAAGCGAATTAGTTACTGTAAGTTTGAGTACAGCTTGCCGTGCAAAAATAAAAACTTACGATTATGATTTTCAAGAATTGGCAATTAAAGGACGAGGTAGCAAAGGAAATGTGTTGACAAAATATCCAGTGCGTGCTATTAAATTAAAGAAAAAAGGAAAATCGACAATTGGCGGAAAAGAACTTTGGTTTGACGATGTTGTTGGACGATTGAGCACCGAAGAAAAAGGAATGTATTTGGGAAGTTTTCAGCCAGAAGATCATATTTTGGTGGTAAACAACAAAGGCGAATACGAAATTACAAATACAGAATTGAGCAACAGATACAACAATGACGAAATTGTGATGATAAAGAAATTTGACCCAGAAGCTGTGCTTACTGCGGTGTATTTCGATGATGCAAAAAGTCAATTTAATATTAAACGATTTAAGATTGAAACACAAACAATCGGTTCATCATTTTTATTTATCAAAGAAGGCGAAAAAAATTATCTTGAATTTGTAACCACTCAAAATGCACCAATCTTGAAAATTAAAACAGGGAAGAAGAAATTTTTGCCAAGCGAACAATTATTAGAAGTTGAAAAAACTGTTGAAATAATGGGTTGGAAAGCCATTGGCAGTAAACTTTGTGAAAAAGATTTACTGGAAATTACCGTAGTTGCCACAGACGAAGAAGAGGATGAACAAGGAAAATTATTTTAACGCAAACTATAATATGGTCTGCCTTTTTTACTTTTACTTGTTCTAAAACATAATTGAATTCCTAAATGAATTGTTGGTGAAATAATATCGTTATTGAAAATTGGATGTACATTATTTACATATTCTATAGAATATATTGAAGGTGGAATATTTATATTTTTAACTTTCAATAGAGTTCCGTTAATAATAGAAGCACCAAAACCGAAATAGGGAGAAACAACAAAAGCATAACTTTTGCGAATTCCAATTAATATTTGCGGCTGAATTGTTGTTCTTTTTGCTTCTGCTTCTGCTTTAAATAAAGCTGCAGATCCACTTCTGTCAAAAGCTAAATCAGTCTTTATATTCATTGTTTTAAAATTAATTCCACCATGAATGAAGAATTTACTTTCTTTTCCAAAATATTTTCTATACGCTGTTCCAAGAGAAAAACCATTACTTACGCCATTTACATAATCTACATAACCATATCCACTTTTAATTGAAGAAAAAACATTGACGATTTCAGACCTATAAATCAATCCAGCTCTAACTTCCAAACTGTTATTTTTAGTTAAATCTTGTTCATAAAAAACCGTTGCTTCACTAAAAAGACTTCTAACAGGATTAAACTTTATATAACTCTGAGCAGCTGAATTTTTTATAGCAAATAATAAAATAAAAAGTATCAGTAAATTTTTCATAACCTAAAGTTACAAATTTTTCTTCACCAATAAGCCTATCAAACCTAAAATTAAACCTACCAAAAGCCAAGCAGAAACACTACTCAATGTGCGTGTTTTAAAATAAGTTTCGGGTTCAAAACTCATTTCTATTTGGTGTTTTCCTGCAGGAATTTTTATGCCTCGTAAAACATAATCGCAAGGAATAATATCAGTTTCTTTATTATCAATTCTTGCTTTCCATCCTGGTGCATAATAAATTTCACTAAAGACTGCAAAGCCATCTTGTGCGTTTTCGCTAGTGTAAGTCAATTTGTTAAGTCCATATTGATTTAATTTTATTTTAGAATTGCTGTCAACAATAAATGTAGCTGGCAAATTTTTATCATCTGTTGTTCTAACAATAGCTTCATTTTTAGCTTCAAATGCATTAAGTACTTTTGTGGTGTCGCCAATTCCTGCAGCGTTTAATGCATTCATTGCTTCGTCGGCAGTATTTACTTTTTTAATTTTTGAAACAAACCATGCATTTCCACAATGCAATGAATTTGGATAAACCGTTTCTTTGCCATCGCCACCTGGTGCAATAATGTATTTACAATTCAACATGTTTAATACTTCTTGATTTAATTTTTTTCCAGGAGTAATTTGCATGTCTATCAGGTCTTGGTAGCTTTCCATTTTTGCAGGATGATAACCACCTATATTTTTATGGTGTACCGCTTGAAAAGCATCATTGTACGTATTTTTTGTCAAATCCAACACTCTATAATAGGGATCACTGTCTTGTTTAATTTGTAAGTCCACAGTTCTTGGTGCAAATTTTGAATCGTATACACCTTCATCAACGTAGTGTTCTTGATTCAAATATCTTGTACCTATACCCACTATATCAAAAATAATTAAAACGCCAATCAATGCAATTGATTTTTGTTTGTCTAATTTCTGTGTGCTGTAAAGCCAAATAATTCCAGCAAATAATAAAATAAAAACTAATGAACGCAACCCATCTTTTGTTGCTGCCGATGGTCTATCGGCTTGGATGGCATCAAAAAGTTGTGTGCCAGCTTGTTCATTATTTCCCATCATTTGCACCAATTGTTGTTTTGTTGCAGGATCATTTTCACTTTTAAAATCTAGAAACATTCTACTGCCAACACCAAAAAATAAAGTAATTCCTCCTACAATTAATATTGATTTTTTGAAACTTTCAAAAAGTGCTGAATTTTTTAAATCAGAATTAAAATATTCATTTAATGCCCAAAACCCTAAAACACAAAAAATAAATGCCGGCAAAACCATTATCATACTTGGTGTACGGAAATTATTAAACAAAGGCATGTTGTCGAATAAAAAATAATTTAACATCGAAAAATGTTTTCCCCACGACATGATAATTCCTAAAACACCAACACTAAACAACACCCATTTCATTCTGTTTTTTATAAAAAATAAACTAAACACTAAAAGCAACATTGTAATGATGCCGAAATAATTCGGACCTGATAAAAAAGGCTGTGGTCCCCAATATAATGGTACATTTTTGGTGAAATCTTCAGCAGCTTGTTCGCCATTACTTTTGCTTAAAAGTTCAAAGGTGCTTGAGTTTTTTCCAACATTAGTTCGGCTTCCACCACCATATAAATTTGGCACAAAAAGTGTAAACGTTTCGCCAATTCCTTGGCTCCAACTAAATGCATAATCTTTGTCCAATCCACCGCTTTTTTTAGTTTCTTTTTTGTTTAAAGTCAATTCACTTTTTCCACCTCGCATTGTCGATTTTCCGTATTCTTTCACCGTTGCTAAATGATAAATGGTAGGCAAAACTGCAAATAAACCTGATGCTAATGTTAGCACAGTGGCAATTCCAAATGTTTTCCAGTTTTTGGTTTCTAGTGTTTTTATAAAAAATCCAATGCCCATGATGAGCAATAAAATCAAGGTGTAATATTCAATTTGCAACATTGAATTTTGAATCATTAAAGCTAAACCTAACAAACACATTAGTGTTCCTGAAATAAAATTTCCACGATAATTAGCAATAAATCCAGCAACAACCAAAGGCAAATAAGCTATGCTAAACATCTTGGTGTCGTGTCCTGCTTCCATAATTTGTAAATTATATGCAGAAAAGGCATAGGTGATTGCGCCAAAAAACGCAATCCATCTATTGCTTTTAAAACTACTCATCATTAAAACATAAAAACAAAGCATAGCTAAGAATAAAAAATAGCTAGGTTTAGGCATAATTTGTTGAACAAACTCCTGTGCCATATAAAGTGGATTGCTAACACCCAAAAGATAATTTGTAAAAGTGGGCATGCCGCCAAACATTGAGTTTGTCCACAAAGGCACTTCGCCTGTAGTTTCATGCCAGTTTTTAGATTCTGTAACCATTGCTTTCCATGAAGCAATATCATTTTGATCAAGAATTAATCCTTGCAAAGCAGGATAGCAAAATGCCAAACTTAATAGTAAAAAAAGCCCAATTGGAAGAGCATGAAATTTTATTGCAGTTTTGAAATTGTTCATATGTTGAAGTAATTATTAAAAATCTAAAATTAAGAAATAATACAGCACAAGCAAATAAAAAATGACAAAGAAAATGAGCAGATGAAAAAAATTATAAGTTGTATATTTTCTGCATTTCTTTTATTGAAGTTATCAACTCATTGCGCAAACTCAATGGTTTAATAATTTCAACATCATTGCCATAACCAAGCAACAAGGTTTTTAATTCATAATTAACGATAAGTTCCAAACTAATAGCAAAAGTTTTGGCGGTGTCTTTAATAATTTGCTGACTGTGATGCAATGGTTGTGATTGTAAATATTTTTTTTGAGCAGGATTGAAATGTAGTATTATTTTTTCTACTTTTTGATCTTTCATTGAAATGCCAAGTGCCGATTTAAAATAATTTTCTTGGTCAATTTGTTCTTCTTCAAAAACTTGTCTTGTCGATACCACATCTTGAATTCTATCGAAAGAAAATGTCAAAAATTTGGCTTCTTTTGTAGGATGAATATCTTTTGCAATCAAATACATTCTGCCTTGATATTCTTTTATAAAATAAGGATGCACTTGATGTTTTCTTATATCGTTTTTATTAAAAGGCAAATAAGCCAATCGCATAATATGTTTTTCTCGAATGGCATCTGCTATTGGCTGCATAAATTCGATACCCAAATATCGACGAGGTCTATCGGTGATGACAATTTTATTTTTTTCTTGTTGCGTTCTGCTTTGTTTTACACTTGCCGAAATTCTACTTAATGCTTCATCAAAAACTTTTATAGCAGGAATATTTTTAAATTGTTCCAATAGTCCAACAGCCATTTCTACACTTTGTAAATCTTCTTCGGAAAGCGGAATATTATTTATCGAAAATTTTTCATCGGTATAATAATAAGCTCTTCGTTTTCTATCAAACTCAATTGGGGCATCAAAACCCAATTTGCTGTCAAAACGCATGGCATAAATATCTTTTTGAATGCTTGATACCGAAATGGTCATTTCCATTCGATCACTCACAAAATCTACCAATTCTTGCAGGCTAGGAGCGGTTTTTTGTTTCATTGTCAATCGAGCATCGATGTGCCGAAAACGTGCGTAGGCGTTTTTGTTATACATTTTTTATTGTTTTTTGAATTGTCAAATTATTGTCATCTTTTAAAACTCCACTAATACTTTATCATTTTTAGTCGTCTATATATTTAGCATAATAAAAATATTTATTCACTACGTAAATTGGTTATGCAGCAAATGTAAATCTTTGTATCAAAATTAAAAAATGAAAAAAATGGAAAAGAATGTATTTATAAAAACAGATTATGAAATCAATGCTTTTAAAATGTTGCAAATTGTTTTTGACGATAGTGATTTAGTGAGTATAAAATCGCTTTGTAAAATGGGTGACGACATATTTGAAACCAATTTATTATTCACCTTTTCGGATTTTAATGAGCTAATCAGATTTGGAGGAAACAATGGAAAACTTATTGAAAACTTAGTTTGCGAAAAACTAGTTAGCATTGATGCCACACCTCATATTATTTCTTTGGGTAATGAAGGATTGACATTTACTACGTGTAATTTGTCGGTTTCATATATTATCGAAAACGATAATACCTGTTTTGCTGTAGAAAAAATTACGCCAATATCTGTTGTGCAACAAGCTAAAAATTTACGACAAAACATTCGTGATTTTTCGATGACACATTTGGATGCGCAAATAAATTTGCAACAATCTATGCAAGAAATTGCAAGTATGTATCGACATTATCAAGGTTTATTGACATTAAATTATAAAGACGAAGAAGCTAGAAAAATGGCAGGTTTGAGTAATGAAAAATTATTTAAAATGGCTTTTTTCGCAAATAAATAAAGAATTGTTTATGGAATTTAAATTCTTTTTTCATCTCAGGATGTAAAAAGAATTTTTATGCAAACAAACACAATAACATTAGTTCCAAAAAAACTTCAAATTGCATTTCCATCAGTTGATGCTCGAGATTTTCAAATTCTGTTTTTAAGCATTTTTTTATGCTTTGGATTGTTATTCTTGAATTGGGAAATTAATTTATTAAAATACAGTTCCATTTTTTCTGGAGCATTGCTTGCTCAATCTTGTGCAATATATTTTTTCAAATTAGAAAAGTCATCAATAAAAAGTGCTTTGGTTACTTCATTAGGTTTAAGTATTTTAATGCAAGCCTCATCTTTTGAATATTATTTTATTGCAGGTTTTATTGCCATTGCTGCAAAATATATATTTAGATTTCAACAAACACATTTTATAAATCCAGCAAATTTTGCTTTGGTATTGTTAAGTTTTATTTCTCATCAAGTATGGATTTCACCAAGCCAATGGGGTAATTTTGCTTGGTTAATTTTCTTAATTGGCGGATTAGGCTTTTTGATAAATTATAAAGTAAAAACAACTTCAATTGCTATTAGCTTTTTTCTTACTTTTTTTTCGCTTTCATTTTTTTATTCCATTTTGTATTTACATTGGCCATTAGATTTTTTATTACATCAATTTTCAAATGGAGGTATTTTATTATTTACTTTCTTTATGATTACCGATCCGGTTTCTACACCACAACATAAGTATGTAAAAATAATATGGGCAATAGCTGTGGCATTATTATCATTTTATTTTATTGAGTTTTTATTTATGCCTTATGGTTTCTTTAATGCACTTTTTATTGCCACTTTTTCAACACCAATTTTAAATTATTTTTTTCCTGCACAAAAATTTTTATGGAAAAAATAAAAAATGTTCATCATAGTAAAAATTAATTCATCTCACTTTTTAAAAAATAAATAATTATGAAACAATTCATTTTAGTACCCATTTTAATTTTCTTATTGCAATTAAATGCAAATGCTTTTTGTGGTTTTTATGTTGCAAAAGCCGATACCAAAATTTATAATAATGCCTCACAAGTTATTCTTGTTCGAGATGGTAATAAAACAATTATCACAATGAGCAATGATTTTCAGGGCGATGTAAAAGATTTTGCAATGGTTGTTCCCGTGCCCAATGTGTTGAAGAAAAGCGACATCAAAGTGAGCAATCAACTTTTGTTTGATAAACTAGATGCTTATTCTGCTCCAAGATTGGTAGAATATTATGATCAAAATCCTTGTATGCAATATCATCCAGCGCCAGTTGCAAAAATGTCTCGAATGGAAACTCTAGCAGAAAGTGATTCTTATAAAGAAAAAAAAGATGCTTCAAATTATGGTGTTCAAATAAAAGCAAAATACACAGTTGGCGAATATGATATTTTAATTTTAGGAGCTTCAGAAAGTTCTGGATTGAAAAATTGGCTCATCGATCATGGTTACAAAATTCCTGCAGAAGCCGAAGAAGTTTTAACACCTTACATTCTTTCAAAAATGAATTTTTTTGTTGCAAAAGTGAATCTGAAAAATTATGCAAAGAATGATTTTCAACAATTAAGTCCTTTGCAAATAAAAATAAATTCACCAAAGTTTATGTTACCTATACGTTTGGGAATGGCTAATAGCAAAGGAAATCAAGATTTAATTATATATTCATTTTCCAAAAACGGAAAAATAGAATGTACCAATTACAGAACCGTAAACATGCCCACAGCTATTGATATGCCTGTGTTTATTAAAGATAATTTTAATAAATTTTATAAAGATTTATTTAAAAAACAATGGAAACGTCAAAACGAAAATGTGGTTTTTACAGAGTATGCATGGGATGTAAGTCCAAGAAATTTTGTAAAATGCGATCCTTGTGTAAGCGATCCGCCAGATTTTAATGATATAAAAGATGCAGGAGTAAATTGGTGGAATGATGAAACAGAACAAGTTTATCCTGATAGAAATGGAAACATATTTTTTACTCGTTTGCATGTTCGATATAATAGAAAAAGTTTTGCTCAAGATTTGCGTTTTCAAGAAACTGGTAATTTGAGCAATTGGCAAGCAAGATACGTTTTGCATCATACTGCAAATGGTGATTTATCTTGTAATGAAGGTCAACGATACATAAATACAGTGGTATCTAGAAGAGAAACTGAGTTGGCAAATTTGGAAAAATATGTAGGTTGGAATAAATCAAAATACACAAATTATGTACAAGAATGGCGAAATAAAGTGAGTCCTTATTATCAAAATGAAAACAGAAAAAAAGGAAATCTAAGCGAAATATTTGGCAAAAATTGGGCGGCAGTTTTTATATTCTTAATTTTTCAAATTAGCATTGTTTTTAGCATTTTAAAATTTAAAAAATAAAAAAAATTAATTTTTCAAGTAACAGCTTTTGATTTTTCAAAAGCTGTTTTTTTATTGTTTATTTATTTTTTGTTGAAAAGTAAATGGTCCTTTTTTTAAAATTAAAAAATGCTGACCTGGTGAAAATGTAGAAACATTAATTTTAATATTGACTTGATTTAAATATGTTTCAGAAAAAATTGAAATTCCTTGAATGTTCAAAATAGAGACTTTCCAATGAAAAACAGTGATTGAATAATCATTTTTAATTTGGATATTTAAAACATCTTGAACAGGATTTGGAAAAATTTTAAATTCATATTCTTTGTAAGCTTCATTGGTTTCATTTTGTTTTTTATAACATGAACTTAAAAAGATAAATGAAAAAAAGAGAAAGTAGATAGTTTTCATTGGATAAAAGTACTATTATTATTTAATTTTTATTTTCTTAATATCCGTTAATTGTTGTGAACAAAAGCATTTTGGAGATGAATTAAAGCTTAAAAAATAAAGGTATCTTTGCCGACAAGAAAATTTTTATTTCGACGTGCCCGACATTATTCAACTTTTATCCGATAATATTGCCAATCAAATTGCGGCTGGCGAAGTGATTCAACGACCTGCAAGTGCGGTTAAAGAAATGCTCGAAAATGCTGTTGATGCAGGTGCAACAAAAATTCATTTATTATTAAAAGATGCTGGCAAAGAGCTTATTCAAGTTATTGACAACGGAAAAGGAATGAGCCAAACCGATGCCAGACTTTGTTTTGAGCGCCATGCCACTTCAAAAATAAAATCTATAGAAGATTTGTTTGCGATTAATACGATGGGTTTTCGTGGTGAAGCCTTGGCTTCTATTGCCGCTGTGGCAAGAGTGGAAATGAAAACCAAAACCCCCGAAAGTGAAGTGGGCAGCAGTTTGCTTATTGAAAATAGCACTGTTTTGGAACAAGAAATTTGTTCTTGTCCAACAGGAACAAATTTGGCTGTGAAAAATTTATTTTTTAATGTGCCTGCTCGTCGTAATTTTTTAAAGTCAAATACCACCGAAATGCGACATGTTGTAGATGAATTTACTAGAGTGGCTTTGGCTTTTCCTAATATTAGTTTTAGAATGAGCCACAACAATTCCGATTTATTTTATTTAGAAAGCGGTAATTTAAAACAGCGTTGTTTGGCATTATTAGGCAATCACTTTCAAAATAAATTAGTAGTAGTAAATGAAGTAAATGATGTTTTTGCAGTAAAAGGATTTTGCGGAACACCCGAAGCTGCAAGCAAAACTCGTGGTCAGCAATTTATATTTGTGAATAACAGGTACATTCGTTCGCATTATTTAAATCATGCCATAGCAAATGCTTACAGGCAATTATTACCCGCCGATAGTCATCCGTTTTTTGTATTATTTATCGATATTGATCCTGCTCGAGTGGATATAAATGTGCACCCTACAAAGCAAGAAATAAAATTTGACGATGATAAAATAATTTATGCTTTTATGCAAAGTGCTATTACACATGCGTTGAGTAAATATAGTATTTCGCCAAGTTTAGATTTTCATTTGGATGCTAGTATCGAAAATTTAGATGCCATGAAAATTCCAATAAAAGATGACGTGAAGCAAGCTACAAAACAAAATTTTTTATTTCAAAGTTTTACTAGACCAGGTCAAGCACATTTTTTAGAAAAAACAAATGCATCTCAAAATTGGAAATCGTTATACGATATTCAACAAGAAATTGTGCCTGAAAGCGCTGAAAAGCCAAGCTTGTTACCAATGACTGAGCTCTTAAAAGCTGAACATAAAAATTGTATGCAATTGCATAATTCATATATTTTAACTTATGTAAATGCTAAAACTTATATCATAAATCAAGCATTAGCGCATCAAAGAATTTTATATGAAAAGTATCAACATGCTGAACAAAATCCTATTTCTATTCAGCAAAGTGCAGTTCCTCAACATTGGGAGGTAAATCCATCGGATGCTATTTTAATCAGTTCATTATTAGATGATTTTAAAAATTTAGGTTATCAAATTGAACCTTTTGGGAAAAATACATTTATTATTCAAGGTGTGCCTTCGGAATTAAAAACTGGTAATGAAATTCAAAGTTTAGAAAAAATTATAGAATCATTTAAGCATGAATCTTCTAAAATGTCTTTGGATAAAAAAGAACAATTGTACAGAACTTTGGCATTTCAAAACGCCGTACAACTAAATACAGTATTGAGTTACGAAGAAATGATAAAAATAGTTGAACAACTTTTTAGTTGTAAAATTCCAATTTTATCTCCAGCCAATAAAAAAGTTTTTGTGCAAATGAATCAACAAGAAATAGAAAAATTATTTAAAAATGAATAAGTATTATTTTATTTTTAGTGCTCTAATTTTTTTTTCTTGTTGTAAAAAAGAAAAATTTAATACAGTTGAAAAAATAGAATCCAATACTTTTCAAACATTGAATGATGTAAAATTTCTTAATGAACAAATTGGCTTTTGTTGTGGAGGAAACCGATATTCAACTTCTACAATTTTAAAAACTATTGATGGTGGAACTACTTGGCATGAAATTATATTGTCAAATAAAGAAAGTCAAAAAGAATTGTTTGGTTTAGATGTTTTGACAAATGGAACTGTTGTTTCGGCTGGTTTTGGTGGCGTTGTTTATGTTAGTAATGATACAGGAAATTCATTTATTTTTTATCAACATGGTTGGGAAGTTTTTCATGATTTATGTTTTCAAGATAGTTTAAATGCTTATTTAGTTGGCGGAGTTAGTTTTTTAAGTGGTGTGCATTCTACTTTAAGATTCCCAATTGTAAATGTTGGAAATTCTAATATTTCAGACAATTTTGAGATTCGTGATGTTGATTTTATTAATAAACAAATTGGTTTTATTTGCGGTTATGGTGCTGTAAAAAAAACAAATGATTGTGGAATGAATTGGAATTTTACAACTGCAAAAAATGATTACTTTAAAGCGATGTATTGGAAAAATGAGCTTGAGGGAATAGTTGTTGGTGATGCAGGAAGTATTTGCAAAACAAGTGATGGAGGCAATACGTGGAAAGTTATTCGAAATGGAAATGCATTACTTCAAAAAAAATATCATCTTCAAGATATTGATATGAAAAATGAAATTGCACTTGCTGTTGGAGATGATGGATTAATATTAATATCAAAAAATAGTGGCGACGATTGGGATGAAATTAAAACAAATTTTAGTGAAAATCTGACAAGTGTTTTTATATTAAATACCAAAAATGCAATTGCAGTTGGAGAAAATGGATTGATTTTAAAAATAGATTTGTAACTTCGGCAA